>JBAUAY010000964.1:0-2054 GCA_049676235.1 Streptosporangiaceae bacterium | reverse complement strand
CGTGCTGGAACCCGAACGACGCGAGCTTCGCGCCGAGCAAGCCGTTGATACCGATGTCGCTGACGGCATGCAGGGCAATAAAGAGCGCTCCGCCAGCCAGCACCAGGGAGCCAAGGAACCGCGACCGATCCGTGTTCCCGCGCAGCAGGTCATACAGCCTGCCCAGGTAGATCAGGAACATGGCGGCATAGACGACGGATAGGTATGTGATCACCAACAGCCGCTCGCGGTGGTCGTAAAGCACGTTCGCGATCTTCGCCGCCGAGTCGTTCTGGCTCACGCTGCCGCCGAGCAGCCCGACCACGGTCTCGGCCACCAGCGCGATAACGTAAAGGATGCCCGCTACCCAGGCATACCGCTGCCAGGCGCTGGAGGTCCGCGTCGTTGCCACCCTGCCATCTTCCCTCATCGCCCCCCTAGCGCAGTACCCCGTGCGCCAGGCCCGCAGCCTCCCCATCCAGTCCTCCCGGTATCATCGCAGGACGGTTCCGCCCGCCGGCTCATCGGCCGGCCATGGCTCGCGGCAACAAGATCGTGACGCCAGATCGACCTTGCTGCGCGTTTCAGGGCTGAGTCGATGCGCTCCTCGCCGATCCCTCGCGCACATATCGGTGGAATGAGTGTGACGCCTCGTCCAAGCCAAGGATCGACTACGGACCGTCAGATCGAAGTTACTTGGTCCATGAGCGGCGATCTAGGCCATGAGCTGCCGAAACGCTGCTCGAGGCCGGGTGGCGTCCTGCCCACGGAACTCACTGGTCCTGACCACGGGAACTCGCTGGTCCTCGAGAACTACCATGCCGCACGCAGCCATGGCCCTTCTGACTACATTTACGACCTGCTCCAGGTAGTCTTCGCAGGTCATTACCCGTCTGCAGTCGACACGCCGACGTAACTCGGGGTTAGAAGCGTTAGGGTCTCCATTTAACCGGAGTAACCACAAGGTCTTGGGGCAGTCGACTGCCATCACCGCAGCATCTCGCAGTCTTTGCTCGTTTGCTCCGCTCAAGTGGAGACCCCTGAGAAGCGTTATCCAGTCGAGGGGTTCCCTATCGCCGACTCGGCGCGGGGTCGGTCGTTGACCGGCCGTGAAGCGGAAACCACCAGATCATCCAGTTCGGCGCGGGTGGATGTCTGCGGGCTGATGGGGTTTCGGTGGCCGGCAGTTCTAGCACGAGATGGAAGCTGAGGTCGTCAGTGCCGCAGACCGGGTCCAGGAAGGCCTCGTAGGCGCCGATGATGGCGTTTAGCCGCTGCGGGCCGTAGGCGACGTCGGAGCAGTCGGGGGACGGGAAGTCCTCGATACCGTCCGGATTCCTGCCGGTCATCGCCTGTCCTCAGCGCGGTGGGCCGGGGGAACGCCCGCCAGGCACTGCGTCCCGGCGGGCCGCTGCAGCCTGTTCTGCCGGCGCTGGAACTGGTCGGCTATCAGGGCGGTGACCAGGGCGCAGGAGGTGCCGAGCAGGATCCCGGCGGTGGCGTCGGAGAGCCAGTGGGCCGCGAGGTAGGCGCGGGAGAGCCCCATCACGATCGAGAACGCCACGGCAGCCGCGCCCCACAGGGTGCGCCGTCTGCCCGGTGGGACCAGGGCGATGACCGCCGCGACGACGGTGACCGACGCGGCGATCGCATGTCCGGACGGGAACGACGCGCCGCTCGTGGCGACCAGCGACCCGGGCGGCCTGGCCCGGTCATAGATACCTTTCAGCGAGCCGATCAGCGCCTCCGACAACACGATGGCGGACGCGAAAGCGGCCAGATGCCACCACTGGCGGCGCAGGGCCAGGAATCCGGCCAGGGCGATTCGCACCGGCAGCGTGACATATACAAGTCCGAGGACGTTGAAGACCTTGGCGATCGCGGTCAGCGGCGGCGCCCGGCCGGAGATCATCAGCCGCAGCCACGCATCGTCCAGCCGCTGGATGCTGGCCAGCATGGCGTGGTCCGCGACCAGTACGAACACCACGGCCGTCACCGCCACCACCCCGGCGGTCAGCAAAGCGGCCTGCCGGGGGCGGCCAAGCAGCGCCTCCTCCTGCCGCCGGGCCGTGGCC
>JBAUAY010000963.1:0-1613 GCA_049676235.1 Streptosporangiaceae bacterium | reverse complement strand
GCGGTGCGGGACGTGGCCGAGTGGCTGAACGTCGAGGGGCTTGGCGGGATCGCCGTGGTCGTCGGGTACCTGGACCGGCGTCCTGGGCTCGCGCCGCGGACCGGGCTGCCCGCCGGGGCGCCACTCGACGCGGCGGCGCTGCTGCACGGCGGGCGGATCGTCATCACCTCGGCCAAGCACCACCTGCCGAACTACGGGGTGTTCGACGAATTCCGCTACTTCGTGCCGGGTAACACGCTACCGGTGTTCCGGCTGCCGACAGATGACGGCCAGAGCGTCGAGATCGCGGTCGCGATCTGCGAGGACCTGTGGCAGGACGGCGGGCCGGTGGCGGCCTGCCGACGCTCGGGCGCGGCCCTGCTGGTGGTGCCGAACGCGTCACCCTACGAGCGCGGCAAGGATGACGTGCGGCTCGAGCTGTGCGTGCGGCGGGCGCGCGAGGCCGGGGCCGCGCTGGCCTACGCCAACATGATCGGCGGGCAGGATGAGCTGGTCTTCGACGGCGACTCGATCCTCGTCGCCGCGGACGGCGCGCTGCTGGCCCGCGGGCCGCAGTTCTCCGAGGCGCTCGTCGTCGCCGACCTGGACCTGCCGGCGGCGTCACCGGATCTGGGACCCGAAGACCAGCCCGTCGATGCGGGCGATGGCTCGGTGATCACGATCAAGCGGGTGACGCTGCCGCCACCGGAGGCGACGGGAGCATCGCGGGTCCCGGAGGTCGACCGGCCGGAGGACGTCGACGCGTCCGGGCCGTTCTGGCCGCGGCTGTCCGACCCGGCCGAGGTGTACGCCGCGCTAGTGACCGGGGTGCGGGACTACGTGCGGAAGAACCGCTTCCGTTCGGTGATCCTGGCGCTGTCCGGCGGGATCGACTCGGCGCTGACCGCCACGATCGCCGCGGACGCGATCGGCCCGGGCAACGTGCACGTCGTGCTGATGCCCAGCCGGTACTCCTCGGAACATTCGGTCACCGACGCCGAGGACCTGGTCCAGCGGCAGGGCCTGCACGCGCTGACCATTCCGATCGCCTCAATGGTCGACGCATTCAGCAAGGAACTCGCCCCGGCCGGGTTCCCCGAGACCGGGCTTCCGGCGGAGAACCTGCAGGCCCGGGTGCGCGGGGTGGTGCTGATGGGGCTATCCAACGCGGGCGGGCATCTCGTGCTTACCACCGGCAACAAGAGCGAGCTCGCGACCGGCTACTCCACGCTGTACGGCGATTCGGCCGGGGGGTTCGGGCCGATCAAGGACGTACTCAAGACCCTGGTCTGGGAGCTGTCCCGGTGGCGCAACGCCGAGGCCGCACGCCAGGGGGCGACTCCCCCGATCCCGGAGAACTCGATCACCAAGCCGCCGAGCGCCGAGCTTGCGCCCGGGCAGATGGACACCGACTCGCTGCCTCCCTATGAGGTGCTGGACGCACTGCTCGACGACTACGTCGAGAAGGACATGGGGACCGCCCAGCTGATCGCGGCCGGGCACGACCCGGCGCTGGTCGAGCGGGTGGTCCGGCTGGTCGACGCGGCGGAGTACAAGCGGCGGCAGTACCCGCCGGGCCCCAAGATCAGCCAGAAGAACTTCGGCCGGGACCGGCGCCTGCCCATCACCAACCG
>JBAUAY010000962.1:0-4110 GCA_049676235.1 Streptosporangiaceae bacterium | reverse complement strand
TGACGCCGCTCCAGCACGAGCCCTCGGCCCACGCGCCGTGGACGAGAACGATATTCGGTCGGGCGTTCATCTCGGGGATCCCTTCGGGTCGTATCTTGTGGCCATCTTGCAGCGCAAGGCCGCAGCCCCTGGGCTGGCGGGCGCGAGGTGGCGACCGCCTGGCACGGCCGCGTCAGGTGGTCTTCCATCTCCCGAGCCGCGCCGTCCGCGTCGCGGGTTTCCAGATGGCCGAGCAAGTCCGACTATGCCTTCCAGCCTGGTGGGGCGGTATCCGCTGCGTGACTGCACTTCGGATAACACTCCGGCCGGCGACGCCTTGTCCGGCTCTGGGCCGGAGGTGAGCGTGTTTCATCGCGGAAACTCGTGCTGCCGTTTCCTCTCACCAGAAGTGCAGTCACGGTGCGGATACCCGCTGCCCGTTTCCAGCCGCACAGTCGAAACAGGGGGGCTGCCTGCCGGCCCACATGGGCACGCCTGAGATCGCCGCCGAACTCTTCCTATCGGCGAACACCGTCAAGGCGCACCTGCGGGACCTGGACAGGAAGCTCGGCGCCGCACAGCCGCCGGGAGGCCGTGCAGCGGGCCCGCAGCGCTTGTCCATTAGCGAGAAGAAAAACCACCGGCCGTTCGGCAAAATCAAGTTCCTTTATCCGAACGGCCGATGGTGGCACGTTCCAGGACCTGCGCCACATGGCTGGTTTGCTCCTTTTCGGACGCCGGCCGGTCTGGGATCGCGCCTAGGGTAAAAGCTGGCGGGGTGCTGCGCGTCAGGTGGTGGCCCGGACGGCCTGCAGGATGACGCTGGTCACGACGCCGGGGTCAGAGATCATGGACAGGTGCGGGGCGTCCACTTCGGTGATGTGGGCGTGCGCGTTCTCGGCCATGGCCAGCTGCAACGCCGGCGGGATGGCGTGGTCGGCGGTGCCGACCACAGCCCAGGAGGGGATGGTCTTCCAGGCCGGGACGCCGGAGGGCTGGGTTAGGGCGGTCGTGGCGATCGGCGCCTGGTCGGCGGCCAGGGCCTGGGCCTCGCGGGCGGGCAGGCCGTTGGCCATGCACGACGGGAACGCGCTCTGGGTGATGTAGGCGTTCCCGGCGCCTGCGGGAGCACCGGGGAACGGCACCACGGTGAGGTTCGACGGCTCGGCGCATGATCCGGGATGGGCGGCTAGGAGCTGCGCGATGGTCTGGCCCTGGGCGGGAGCGAAGGCGTCCACGTAGACCAGCGCCTTGACCTGGCTGTCGCCGGTAGCGGCGTTGGTGATGACGGCCCCGCCGTAGGAGTGGCCGACCAGCACGATGGGCCCGGAGATGCTGTGCAGGAAATCGGCCAGGTACGCGGAGTCATAGGTCAGTCCCTGCAGCGGGTTCGGCGGCGCGTAGACGGTGTAGCCGTCGGCTTGCAGTCGCTGGATGACGGCGGCCCAACTGGCGGTGTTGGCCCAGGCTCCGTGCTCAAGCACGATGGCGGGCCTGGGCCCGCCGCTGGCGGCAGCGCGAGTCGTCGCGTGGGCGGAGGCAATCTGGCTGAGGGGAATGATGATCAGGGCGGCGATGGCCACGGCCAGGGCCGAGATGATGAGGCGCAGCCTTGCGTGCTGCGCGCCGCGGGCGATGTTCATTGTGATCTCCTTTTTCCGGGAATGCCGAGCGTCCGTTCGGTCGCATGGAGAGGCGTTGACAGGTAGGTCCTCTGTATCGACTCTGCGGCAGGAAACTGGCAGCCGGTATCGGACCCGTGACTGCACTTGTGTCAACGGCGCTCGAAATTCAGGTTGTCCGTGCCCAGCGTGCTGGCTGGTCGCTACGAAGCCTGTTCGTGTCGGCGGGAACGAGTAAGGGACTTATCGAAGGGTCTCGGTGCCGGTGCTTTCGTGTGCTGTGGTTGGCGTGCTGGTGCGGGCGATCACGTCGCGTAGCTGGTGGCGGTCGGCGACCCCGAGCTTGGGAAAGGACCGGTACAGGTGCGAGCTGACCGTGCGTGGTGAGAGGAAGAGCCGGTCACCGATCTCGCGGTTAGTCAGGCCGTCGCTGGCCAGCCGGACGATCTGGCGCTGCTGGGGGGTTAGCTCCCTTAGGGCATCGCGGTCGCCGGGCGCGCCGGTAACGGCCACACCGCACGCTCTCAGCTCGGCCTGCGCCTGCTGCGCCCATGACCGGGCACCTAGCCGCCGGAAGGTTCCCAGGGCCTCGCTCAGGACGGGCTTGGCGTCGTTGATCCGGCGGCGCCGTCGCAGCCATTCGGCGTAGTCGAGGCGCAGCTGGGCCCGCTCGAACGGCCACTGGTCCCCGGCGGGGTCGGAGAGCGCCTTGTCGAAATGGGCTTCGGCCCCGCCCGGACCGGCGAGGATGCCGCGGCCGCGGGCGATGAGCTGCTCCAACCGGGGAGAAACCGTTCCGCCTAGATGGCCAAGAGCCCGCTCAAGGACGTCGCATCCTTCTATCCGCCGGTCGGCGCGGACCGCGGCGGCGGCGAGATCTGCCACCCCCAGGTAGGAGGCGTAGTTGTGCAGCGGCGTGCCGTCCTCGCTGAACAGCCTGCCGAGCTGGGTGAACGCTTGGAGGTAACTGCCGTCGGCGAGAGCCGCGACGCCGAGGGCACGCCGGGCGCGGGCGGCCACGAGCCCGCATTCGGCCGGATCGACGGCGGCGAGCGCCCTAGCCGCATGCCTGCGCGCCGCGCCGGAGTCGGCGCGCAGGGCGAGGACGGTGGCGGCGATTACGTCAGCGGACGCCGCGACAAGTTCCATCTGGTTCGCCTCGGCCAAGTCGGCGGCCTCGGCCGCAGCTTCCTGGGCCTCGTCCCAGCGGCCGGTGTCGATGTATGCCCACCCGAGCACGGTCAAGCTCCCGCCGCTGGTACCTCGTACGCCGGGAGCCCGGAGCCGCTGCATGGCATCTTGCAGCAAGGTGATCGCCAGGTCGGATTCGTCCAGGAGCCAGGCGGCGGAAGCTACCCGCCACAAAGAGGGCTCGTCAATGGGCGAGCCGGTGATCTTGCGCAGGTCCGGCAGGAGCTGGTTTCTGGTGCCGATCGGGTCGGCGCTCACGCGTATCCAGAGTCTCAGCACGTTGACATCAATGCCCGGGGCCGGACCGGGGGGCGGACCTTGGCGTTCCAGCAGGCCGAGGGCGCGGCTAACCGCCTGGCGGCTGGCGGGCAGTCCGGACTGGTAGGCGACAGTGGCTGCGCTCCCGAGCGCGTCCCAGGCGAGGGAAGGCTGGTCACGCGCTGCCTCTTCGACGACGGAGATGAGCGCCGGGAGCGCGGCGGTGCGCCGACCCGACCAGGCCAGCGCCCATCCGGCGTCATGGCGGGCTGTCAGCCGCAGTTGCGGGTCCGCTGTGACAGCGAGCGCGCGGGAGGCGAGATCCTGCACCCAGTCCCCCTGACCGGTGGGAACGGCGGCCGACGCGGCCGCTACCAGCCTGCGTGCCTGGTCTCCGGGATCGGGGCTGAGTTCGGCAGCGCGTTCCATGGCCAGCGCGGCGGCGGCCGCACCCCCGCGGCGTTGCGCCTGGGCCGCTGTGGCCTCGAGCAGCGCAGCGACGTGTTCGTCGGGTTGCAGGGCCGCGGCGGCCAGATGCCAGGCTCGCCGGTCGGGCTGGTCGTGCAGGGCCTCCGCGAGCTGACAGTGCGCCGCGGCACGCTGCGCGAACGGCGCGGAGTGGTAGATGGCGGAGCGGACCAGGGGATGGGAGAAGCGCAGGCCGGTCCGGTCTATCTTGATCAGGCCCAGTTGCTCGGCCGGCGCCAGGGTCTGCGCGCCTGGCCCGGAAACAGCCGTGGCTGCCGCGCTCAGGTCCGGGCCGTCAGCCACCGCGGCCAGCAGCAACGCGGCCCGTGCTGGCTCGGGCAGGGCGGCGAACCGGGAGGTGAGGACGGCGGTCAGCCGGTCGGTCAGGGGCAGCGGCTCGGCGGCCCACCGCCGGCTGGCCGCGGGATCGTCGGCGATCACCCTGCTCAGCTCGATCAGCGCCATGGGATTACCAGCGGCCTGAGCGAGCACCTGCGCCCGGGCCCGCCCGCGCGGCGGCCGCGGCTGCATGTCGAGCAAAAAGCCGGCGTCGCCCACGGACAGCGGCCCGAGATGCAGCTCGGGAAAACCG
>JBAUAY010000961.1:0-4436 GCA_049676235.1 Streptosporangiaceae bacterium | reverse complement strand
TCCGCTATGGCCGGCCGGCCGGGCCGCCGGGCCAGCTGTTCACGGCGGTGGACGCCGATGTGGTGGTGCCAGGGACCCGGCCCGGAGTGATCGACGGCCAGACCGCCGGATCGCTCCTCCCGGGTGTCCGGGTCATCGCGCCCGCCGCGAACGTGCCCTACACCGCCCAGGGCGCCGACGTGCTGCGCCGGCGTGGCATCGTGGCCCTGCCCGACTTCGTGTGCAACGCGGGCGGGGTAATCGGCTACCGGTCCGCGCCCGGCGCCACCCCCGCCGAGGTCCTGGCCGCCGCCGACGCCGCGATCACCGGACTCATCCTCGAGGCGCTGCGCGATCCCGCCGGGCCGCTCGCGGGAGCCTGCGCGCTCGCCGGAAAGTTCCTGCGCGGTTGGTGGGGCGACCCGCCCGACCCGCCGTTCGCACCCGAGGGCTGACAGCACCGTCCCACCGGGCCGGGAACACCGTCAGGTCCGGCAGATCCCGGGCCGCCTGGGATAGCTCGCCGTGCGTGGTAGCAGTCAGCGTGGCATCGAGTCGCGCGTTGAGTTCATCGAGTGTCAGCCTGCCTTGCGCGAAGTGCTCACCCAGGGCCGCGGCGGCCGCCTCTCGGTCAGCATCGCCAGCGCGCACGCCGGGTGCTGGTGCCTGATGATTCTTTCTGGCCATCCGGGGCAGTTGCCGCAGCACGGCGGTGTAGCGATCAAGCGCGGCCCGGCCGTCGCAGGTGAGGGCGACGGTGGCCGGTGCTCTATCGCCGCCGGTCTTTTCCGTTCGCACGTATCTGGCGCGGTCTAGCTCGCGCAGGCAGGTGATCAGGTTGGCGGGTGGCAGCCTGGTGATGTCCTGCAGCCGGGTGACGGACAGCGCGTCACCGCCTGGCAGTGCCGCCAGGGTCGCGACGACGCGCAACCGCCCCGGGTCGTGGATCAGCGGGTCAAGTGCGCCGGTGCTCATGATCGGCCGCGCCTCCGTTACAGGCCGCCGAGCAGGTCGCGCAGCGCCTTGGTGTAGGTCCCGAGCGCTGCGCGGCCCTGGCCGGTGAGAGCGACCTTGGTGATGGACACGGTCCCGTTGCTGGCCTTCTTGCTGCTGATGTAATCGGCTTCTTCGAGCTTGCGCAGGTGGATGATCAGGTTGCCGGGGGTGAGCCCGATCATGTCCTGCAGCCGGGTGAAGGACAGGGCGTCGCCGTCGGGCAGCGCCGCCAGCGTCGCGACGATCTTCAGCCGGGTGGGGACGTGGATCAGCGGATCGAGCTCGCCGCTGGTCATGGCCGGACCACGCCGCGGCGCTGCTGCCAGGCCGTGAACGCGGCGGCGCCCAGCATCACGGCGCACAGGCCGATGCCCAAGATCAGCCACGCGCCGGCCGGCCCGCCGAACCCGGCGACCGCGGCGACGATGGCCAGCCCGAGGGCGATGCCGGCCATCGGCCAGTAGTTGCATACTGCTGCGGTGGCCGCGCCGGCCAGGCCGACGATCAGCAGCGGCGCGTTGGCCGGGTACAGCCCCCAGACCGGGTGGCCTGCCCCGGCGTGGTACAGCGGCACCGTGACCGCGTACGCGACAATCCAGACCACCAGCATGACGCCGAGCCAGGCCTGCCTCTTGCGCTGGGCTGGCCCGCTGACACCGGCACCCGCGCGCTTGATGACCCAGGTGCTCCAGACGATGTTGATGGCGACCAGCACGAATATGACGGCCAGGAGCCCGCCGCCGGGCGCGGAGTAGGGGTCCCGGCCGCGCACCGACAACCAGTAGCCGCCAAAGGCGGCGAGCACGAGGACCGCCCGGAAGACCCACAGCAGCGGCGTGAGGGGCGTGAAGGTGCGGCGAGCCTGCCTGGTGGTCTGGTCCAGCAGGTCAGCGGCCTGCTGAGGATCGAAGTTGCCGCCGTTCTCGGCGGCGGTGGTGTCCGATGCGTGGTTCATGGTGTCTCCCTCCATCGACTCTATGCCATAAAGTAGACTCTGCTTTATGGCGCAAAGTCAAGGGCTCGGGCCGCCGAACTTTGTGGCGTAAAGCAGAGCGGCGAACCGGCCGCGGGGACGGAGCCAGCCAGGCGCGCGCTGGAGATGATCGCGCCCACCGGCCGGAATCCCTGCGCCAGCGGCCGGGTTAGCTCCTGGCCAGCGCGGCGAGATAGCTCGCGGACGCGGTGTACGCGCGCTCGATGCTCAGCCCCACCCGGGCCTTGTCCCGGTAGCGGAACTGGGCCAAGCCCGGCGCCGGCCGGTCTCCGCCCGTCGGCAGCACATGCACCCGAACATTCTCAGGCAGCGACGACATCTCCTCGTGAAACCGGTGCCTGCGGGCGATCTCGAACGCCACCAGCCCCACCTCCCACGGCTTGGTCGGCACCGCGAGCGGGCTTTCGATCCGGCCCACCTGCAGCACGTAGACCGTGCTGGCGCCCAGCATGACGGCCCGCCCGACCGGGATCGAGTCGACCAGGCCGCCGTCGAAGTAGTGGGCGCCGTCGATCTCGACCGGCGGCAGCAGCCCGGGCACGGCGCACGAGGCCATGACCGCGGGCACCACCGGCCCGCCAGAGAACCAGCGGGCGCTGGCGTTCTCGATGCTGGCCGCCACGCACTGGAACGGCAGCTTGAGATCGGCGAAATCGGGACCGGGCAGGACGGCGGCCAGCACCTGGCGCAATGACTCGAACGAGTGCAGGTGGGTGCCCGAACGCACCAGCCGCACCGCCCGGCCCCAGAACTTCTCGCTGAACGCCAGCCGCAGTTCCTCGCCCTGCCACATCCGGCTGAGCCGGTCGGCCGCGCCCGCCGGGTCGGCCGCCACGAGCACGCCGTTCAGGGCGCCGATCGAGGTGCCCACCACGAGATCGGGCTTGACGCCGGCTTCGGCCAGCGCCCGGAGCATGCCAACCTCGTGTGCGCCGAGCAGGCCTCCGCCGCCGAGGACGAACGCCGTGGTCATAGCGGCAGCCTAGCCACCCGTTCGGAACATCAGGACCTTAGCCGCGCCGGATGGTCAGGCCGAGGGAGGCGAACTGCTCGAACGGCCGGTGGTAGCCGCGCTCGATGTGGTGAATCCCGCGCAGCGTCGAGGGCCGGTCGGCCACGGCCGCGGCCAGCACGGCGGAGAACCCGGCGCGCACGTCGGGCAGCGTGACGTCGGCGCCGCGCAGCTTGGACACGCCCCTGATCACGGCCGAATGCACCGAGTTCGTGTCGTGGAAACGGCACGCGGGGCCGCCCAGGCAGGCCGCGAACACCTCGATCTCGCAGCCCATCTTCTGCAGCGCGGGCACATAGACGAGCCGGTTCTCGAATACCGTCTCGTGCAGCACCGACATCCCGTCGGCCTGGGTGAACAGCACCATCAGCGGCTGCTGCCAGTCCGTCATGAACCCGGGGTGGGTATCGGTGAGCACGGCCGCGGGGCGCAACCCCGCGGGCGCCGACGCGGTGATCCACTCGTCGGTGATGTCGACCTGCGCGCCCATCCGGGCCAGCGTGGTGATCGCCGTGACCAGCCGGTCCTGCGGGCAGCCGTGCACCCGGACCTCACCCCTGGTGATCAGCCCGGCCACCAGGTAAGAGAACGCCTCGAGCCGGTCGCCGGCTAGCCAGCGCGACGCGCCGCGCAGCCGCGGCACGCCCTCGATGATGATCCGCCGGTCCGGGCTGAGCTCGATGTGCGCGCCCATCCGCTGCAAGAACAGCGCGAGCTCCACCACCTCGGGCTCGGTGGCGGCGTTGCGCAGCACCGTCTTCCCCTCGGCCAGCACGGCGGTCAGCAGCACCGTCTCGGTCGCGCCCACGCTGGGGTACGGCAGGTCAATGCGCGCGCCGTACAGCCGGGACGCCCGCGCGGTGATGCCGGCCGGGCCCGCCTCGACCTCGGCGCCGAGCGCGCGCAGCGCCGCGACGTGGAAGTCGACCGGCCGCCGCCCGATCGGGTCGCCGCCGACCAGCGGCACGAACGCCTCCCCGGTCCGGTGCAGCAACGGCCCGAGCATCAGGATCGGGATCCGGTTCAGCCCGGTGAACGCCTCGGGGACCCGCGGCTGGACCGCGCTCCCCGGCGCGACCGTGATGTCGGCGCCCGAACGTCCGACCTCATACCCGGTGGCCTCCAGCATCGCGGCCGTGATGTCGACGTCGCCGATCTCCGGGGCGTTGCGGATCGTGCTCGGCCCGTCGCCGAGCATCGCCGCGACCATGTGCTTGGTCACCGCGTTCTTCGACCCGCGCACGGTGATGTCGCCGCGCAGCGGCCCGGACGGTTCCACCTGCCAGGTTTCAGTCACGCTGACCACTGTAGGGGCGTTACTGGCCCGGCTTGGCGCGGTTCACCTGACGGTAAGGCCCTCGGCCGGATCGACGGGACCGGCATCGACGGGGCCAGCCGGGGCGACCTGGCCCGGCGGGGCGCTGGCCAGGTCCCGGTCCTTGCGCCAGGGGCGCC
>JBAUAY010000960.1:0-2047 GCA_049676235.1 Streptosporangiaceae bacterium | reverse complement strand
GCTCGCCCGGGTGCACGCCAACCAGCTCGGACCGGGTCCCGGCGTCCGGGTGGCGGCCGCGGCGGGCGCCGCGTCGGCCGACCACTGCACGTTCCTGACCGATGCCGACGTGGACACGCTGACCTCGACGCCAGTGGTCGCGACCTTGCTGCCCGGCGCGGAGTTCGGCACCAGGCAGCCGTTCCCCGACGCGCGCAGGCTGCTCGACGCGGGCGCCACGGTGGCCCTGGCCACCGACTGCAACCCGGGTTCCTCGTTCACTTCCAGCATGCCGTTCTGCATCGCGCTGGCGGTCCGCGAGATGGGGATGACCACCGAAGAGGCGGTCTGGTCCGCTACCGCGGGCGGCGCCCGGGCGCTGCGCCGGACCGACATCGGCCATCTCGGCACCGGAGCCCGGGCCGACCTGATCCTGCTGGACGCGCCGTCGCACACCTACCTGGCCTACCGCCCCGGCGTCCCGCAGATCGCCGCCGTCTGGCAGGTGGGCCGCCTGGTCGCGGGCTCGCTTCCCTAACGGGCTTGCGGGGCTTTGCTGGCTACGCCGGCCCACACCGCGGCGGGACTGGCCGCTTCGAGGTCGGAGTCCGGCCGCCACTCGGCGGTCCGGACCACGCCGGGCTCGACCAGCTCAAACCCGTCGAACAAGCGGGCCACACCCGCGCGATCACGCAGCGTCGCCTTCTCCGCCACGGACTGGTTAAGCCGCCGGACCATCTCGGTCTGCTGCTCGGTGTCGATATCGCTGGCCGCGTGCGAGATCGCCAGGAAGCTGCCTGGTACGCAGGCGTCCATCAGCCGGTTCACGATTGCGCCGGCTTCGGCGTCGTCGCCGACGAAGTGCGCGACCGCGACCAGCATGACCGCGACCGGCGCTCTGAAGTCCAGGGTGTCCGCCGCTTCGGCCAGGATCGCGTCCGGGTCCCGCATGTCGGCGTCGAGGTAGGCGCACGCACCTTCCGGCTTGCTGGTCAGCAGCGCCCTGGCGTGCGAGAGCACGATGGGGTCGTTATCGACGTAGACGATCCGGGCCTCGGGCGTCACGCGCTGCGCGACCTCATGCGTGTTGTTGGCGGTGGGAATCCCGGTGCCGATGTCGAGGAACTGCCTGATCCCCATCTCGGCCGCGAGGAAGCGGACCGCGCGGGCCAGGAAGGCGCGGTTGGCGCGGACCGAGAACACCAGGTTCGGGTACGCCTCCAAGGTCCGCTCGCCGAGTTCCCTGTCCGCGGCGAAGTTGTCCTTCCCGCCCAGCCAGTAGTCGTAGACGCGGGCGATATGGGGGACGCTGCTGTCAAAGCTGACCACACGGGCTCCTATCCGGACGACACGCTAGAGCCTAGCGGGCAGGTAATGACGGCGGAAGCGGATGAGCGGCTCACCCGAGCCCGTCACGTACGGGACGCCCGTGACCCCCGCGCGGACCAGCAGGTGGTCCCCGGCTGTGATCAGCCGCCCCGCCGAGCACTCCAGCGCGGCCAGGCCACCGTCGGCGATCAGCGCCCCGGAGTCAGGGCCGCGCCGGTGCGGCACGTCGTCGAGCATCAGCCGCGCGCCAGGCCGGCCCGCGGCGGCGAACCGGCCGGCCAGCACCCGCTGCCCGGCCGAGAGCAGCGTGACCGCGAAGCGCGTGACCGGCTCCGCCGCCCGGCCGAACAGTTCCGCCGGATACGACCCGGACATCAGCGCCACCAGCACCAGCGGCGGATCCGCCGACACCGGGCAGAACGCGCTGACCGTCGCCCCGACATCGTCCCGCCCGTCCACCACCGTCACCAGCGTGACCGCGCCCGCCCACGCCTCCAACGCCCCCGCCACGTCCACGCTGAAGGTGACCGGGGCGGATAGCGGTGTTCGTTCGGTCAATTGATGATCCAGCGGCCGGGGAGCATCAGCGGTCCGTACGGCGACAGGCCGGCCTGGGCCGCCAACCGCCAGGCCGGGCCCCACGCGTCGGCGAAGCCGAGGTCCAGCCGGGCCGCGGCGGCGGGGCGGGACTCGCTCGACTCCGGCGGGCGCAGTTGGTCGAGCGGGGTCAGCCGGGGGT
>JBAUAY010000959.1:0-8180 GCA_049676235.1 Streptosporangiaceae bacterium | reverse complement strand
ATCCGGGGGCGCGCGGACCGGATCGGCATCCGGGGGCGCGCAGACCGGGACGGCCAGCGGGCGAGCGGCGTCGGCCGGTTCGGGCGGTTCGGGTTCGGCCCGGCCCAAGGGCGGCACGGCGTCTAGTTCCGGCCGGACAAGCAACGGATCTGGTGGCGCGCGGACCGGAACGGCTTCCCGCCAGGCCACCGCGGTGCCCAGCCCGTCTACCGGGCAGAACGGCACGCAAAAGCGCTGGCCGCTGGGACTGGGCCGATCAAAACAGGCGCCTGAGCCCCAGGATGATGTGCCCGCCATTACGGTGGAGCGGAAGCAGCCGGTGCGGCAGGCCAAAAGCAAGCGGTCGGGCAAGCGGTGACGGCCCCGCAAAGCACAGTGGGAGGTCTGGTCGTGAGTCAGCAGGACGTGGAGGTTACCGACGCGGAGGAGGTCCTCGAAGCAGCCGGGGACGCCGAAGACGGTAGGGCCCTCGGGGGATCCACGCCGCTTGAGGGATCTGAGGATTCCCCCCAGTTGAGCGATCTCGAGCTCGAGGGCGATATCGCCGCGGACTACGTGGAAGGCCTGCTGGATATCGCGGACCTGGACGGCGACATTGACATGGATGTCGAAGGTGACCGGGCGATGGTGTCGGTCGTCGGCGCCACGCTGGACGAACTGATCGGCGACGACGGCGCGGTTCTGGAGGCGCTGCAGGAGCTGACCAGGCTCGCCGTGCACCGGCAGACCGGCGCCCGGGCCCGGCTGATGCTCGACATCGGCGGTTACCGGGCCCAGCGCCGCGCCGAGCTTTCTGACTACGGGCGGACCGTGGCCGAGGAGGTCGCGCGGACGGGTGAGCCGAAGAGCCTGGCCGCCATGTCACCATTCGAGCGGAAAATCGTCCACGATGCGGTGGCCGCGGCGGGCCAGCGGAGCGAGTCGGAGGGTGAGGAGCCCAACCGGCGAGTGGTGGTCTACCCGGGGCAGTGACAGCACCGGACACTTACGTCCTGCCCCCGCCGGGCGCAGCGGCCGTATTCGGGTCCGCCTTGGGCGGCGCCGAGGAGTTCGCCCGGATACTCGCCACCCGCGGGGTCGAGCAAGGCCTGATCGGGCCGCATGAGGTACCGCGGCTATGGGACCGGCACCTGCTGAACTGCGCCGTGGTGAGCGAGCTTATCGGCGACCGCTGCGAGACGCTCGTCGATATCGGGTCAGGCGCGGGGCTCCCCGGCATCGTGCTGGCCATGGTGCGGCCGGAGATCGACGTCACCCTGCTCGAGCCGATGGAGCGACGCTGCCGGTTCCTGTCCGAGTGCGTGGCGGAGCTTGGGCTCGCCAACGCCTGTGTGCTTCGCGGGCGGGCCGAGGACGTTGTGCTGCGGGCTGACGTGGCCACGGCCCGGGCGGTGGCGCCCCTTGACCGGCTTGCGGAACTGGTGATCGGCATGGTCCGGCCAGGTGGAATGGTGCTCGCGATCAAGGGGCGGACTGCTGCCGACGAATTGAAAAAGGCTCGCCCGGTACTCCGGCGGATTGGTGCCCGCAGCGCCGAGGTTGTGCGCGCGGGGCAAGGTAAGGTCGTTCCTGCGACTACCGTCGTGCGGTTCTTCGCAAGATAAGGCAGGGCATAGGTGGGGCTCAGCTATTACCGGCAGGGTGCAGAGTCCTCCAGCACGGCGTGGCTGAGCGCGACGGGCCTGGGCTGGCCGGAAGAATCGCTGGTGAACCGGCCGCATGGCATCACGCAGGTCGGCTCGGTGGCTGGGATCGGGGGTCTGGGCTGGCCGGGTGGGTCGAGCCGTGAATCGAGAGGCGTTCAGGTGGACGAGGGCAGGTCTGAGGTCGGCGGCATCGAGATTCCGGGGGCTCGTGTGGTCCATGAGGACGAAACCCACAGCCCGGACCCGGCGCTGACCCGTGGAACCAGGCCGGTGGTCGTCCCGGGGATTCCATCGGACCTGGACACACCGATAGCGCGGGCCGCGGAGGCCGCGGTCGGCGTGCGAGGCAAGGGCGACCGTCAGCCGTGGCCACGGCCGCCGCGCTGCCGGATCATGACAATCGCGAACCAGAAGGGCGGGGTCGGCAAGACGACCACGGCGGTGAACCTGGCCGCCAGCTTGGCGCAGCACGGCTCACGCGTCCTGGTGGTGGACCTGGACCCGCAGGGGAACGCGTCAACGGCGCTGGACGTGCCGCACCACTCGGGCGTTCCCTCCGTCTACGACGTGCTGATCGATGACCGACCGCTGGCCGAGGTCGTCCAGCGGGCCGGGGAGATGCCCGGCCTGTACTGCGTGCCTGCCACCATCGACCTCGCCGGGGCGGAGATCGAACTGGTCCCGGTGGTGGCGAGGGAGCTGCGGCTGGCCCGGGCGCTGCGCGCGTTTGACATGTCGAACCTGGACTACGTGCTGGTCGACTGTCCCCCGTCGCTGGGGCTGCTGACGCTGAACGCACTGGTGGCCGCCGAGGAGGTCCTGCTCCCGATCCAGTGCGAGTACTACGCCCTCGAGGGCGTCCAGCAGTTGCTGAATACCGCGGAACTGGTCCGGGTCAACTTCAATCCGGGACTGCACGTCTCCACCGTGCTACTGACCATGTATGACGGCCGGACCCGCCTCGCTTCGGACGTGGCCGACGACGTCCGCGCGCACTTCGGCGCCTCGGTGCTGAGCACCATCATCCCGAGAAGCGTCCGGGTATCGGAGGCGCCGAGCAGGGGGCAGTCGGTGATCAGCTATGACCCCGCGTCGAGCGGCGCTATCGCCTATACAGAAGCGGCGCACGAACTGGCCTTGCAGTCGGCGGGCGCTCGGTAGCGCGGTGAAATCGGAGGGGCAGTGGCTCAGCAAAGACGAGGTCTAGGGCGGGGACTCGGTGCGCTTATCCCGGAGTCTCCGCGGCTCGCTGACGGCGCTGCCGCACGCGGTACGGACCCCGTCCTCCATGCGGCAAGTGAGGTATCGCCGGCTTCCCTGGGCGACCCCGTCGAGGTCCTCGGAGCCCACTACAGGGAAGTCGCAGTCTCGGCCATCACACCGAACCCCCGGCAGCCGAGGCGGGTGTTCGACGAGGAGACACTCGACGAACTCGCGGAATCCATCCGGCAAGTCGGCCTCCTGCAGCCGGTGGTGGTTCGTGCGGCCGGGCCCGGCCGGTACGAGCTCGTCATGGGCGAACGGAGGTGGCGCGCCGCTCAACGTGCCGGGCTAACCGAGATCGGCGCCATCGTCAAGCAGACGCAAGACGACGACCTGCTCAGGGACGCCCTGATCGAGAACATGCACCGCCAGCAGCTCGACCCGCTGGAGGAGGCCGCAGCCTACCAGCAGCTTCTCGACGATTTCGGCGCCACCCACGAGGAGCTCGCGCGCAAAATAGGCCGGTCTCGCCCGCACATCAGCAACACGCTCCGGCTGCTGAACCTCCCGCCGGCCGTCCAGAAACGCGTAGCTGCGGGCGTGCTCAGCGCCGGCCACGCCCGGGCCCTGCTCGGCGTGGAGAATCCTGAAGCGCAGGAGCGCCTGGCGAGCCGGATCGTGGCCGAGGGTCTCTCGGTCCGCGCTGTCGAGGAGATCGTTGCGGTCGGCACCGACGAGTCGCCACCGCGCCGTTCGACGCGCACCGCAGCCAAGCCGCCCACCGCTCCTGGCCTTCGTCACCTGGCCGATCGCCTGTCCGACCTGTTCGAGACGCGGGTCAAAGTGGAACTAGGGCAACGAAAGGGGAAAATCGTCGTCGAGTTCGCGACGATCGATGACCTGGAGCGGATTGTAAAGGCGATGAGTCCCGACGTATCCGGGCAGGAGCCTTCGGAGTTGTAAGAACCGCTCCGCAGTCGAGCTGTGTGGCGTGGCAGGCTCCCCGTGGTTTCCCGTCATGTTTCACGGGAAACCACAGGCTGGTAATTCGAGAACGGACTACCCGGTGGCCGCCCCGCGGATGCTGGTCAGGAACGTGTCGACGTCGGCTTCTGTGGTGTCGAAGGCGGTCATCCACCGGACAACCGAATCGTGCTCGTCCCAGACGTGGAAGGTCCAGTCGTGCTCCAGGTCGGCGATGTGCCGGGGGTGAAGCCTCGCGAAGACAGCGTTGGCCTGGACCGGGCGGACGATTTCCACGCCGTCCACCGCGGACGCTCCTTCGGCGAGGCGGATGGCCATGGCGTTGGCGTGAGCCGCGTTGGCACGCCAGAGATCGTCGTGCAGGAGCGCGCCGAACTGGGCGGCCACGAAGCGCATCTTGGAGGTGAGCTGGGTCTGCTGCTTGCGCAGGTACGGCGCGTCGGCGGCCAGGCCGGAACGCATGACGATCAAGGCCTCCGCGCCCATTGCGCCATTCTTCGTGCCGCCGAAGCTGAGCACATCGGCACATTCGGCCAGTTCCGCGAGGGAGCAGTCCAGGGAGGCGGCCGCGTTGGCTAGGCGCGCCCCGTCCAGGAAAAGGCGAAGGTCGCTGGCGTGACAGAAGTCGGCGATCTTCCGCAGTTCGGCGAGGGTGTAGCAGGTGCCAAGCTCGGTCGACTGGGTGATGGCGACGACGCCGGGCTGGGACCGGTGATCATCGCCTCGCCCGGACAGCTTTTCCGCGATGAGTTCCGGGGTTATCTTCCCGTCAGGCGCAGGCACCAGGAGAAGCTTGGTGCCGATGAGTCGCTCGGGGGCGCCGCATTCGTCGGTGTTGACGTGCGCGGACTCGGCGCAGATGACGGCCTCGTGTCGGCGCAGCAGCAGGCTCAGACCGAGAACATTGGCACCGCTGCCGTTCAGCACCAGGAAGGCGTCCTCGGCGCCGAAGGTCTCGCGCAGGCCCGCGGCCACCTGCTCGGTATGCGCGTCGGTGCCGTAAGGGAGCGCGTCGCCGGAATTCGCGTCTACGATCGCGCGGAGCACCGCCGGATGAACGCCCGCGTGGTTATCGCTGCCGAAGCTCTTGCGTTGTGTCATGCCCACGAGCCTAGGACCTGGCCGGGAGGCCACGTACTCCAGCCGTCGGCCCGGTCGGCCCGGCCCGGCTCAACCGATGATGCGCTCTCCGGTAGGAGAGCGGCTCCCCTCCGGGCCCGGCTTCAGCGGGATACTAGGCGCCGCGGGCGGCCGCCTGCTCGAGCAGGCTGACGCAGGTGCTGCCGAACGAGTGACCCGATGCCTCCAGCGCCAGCGGCAGCGTGCTCGTCTCGGTCATCCCCGGCGACACGTTGACCTCGAGGAACCAGGCGGTACCCGTGTCGTCGACGATGAGGTCGGTCCTGGACAGGTCGCGCAGGCCGAGCACCGTATGCGCGGCGATCGCGACCCTCGCCACCTCCTCCGCAACCTCGCCGGGCAGCCTGGCCGGAACATAGAACTCCGTCTTGCCCGCGGTGTACCTGGCCGCGTAGTCGTATTCGCCCTCGCCGGGGACGATCTCGACCGCGGGCAGGGCTTGCGGGCCGTGGCCGAGGTCGATCACGCTGACGGCCACTTCGGTGCCGGAGATCAACCGCTCGATCAGCGCGGTGTCACCGTAAGCGAAGCAACTGAGCACCGCGGCCGGCAGTTCCGCTGCCGTGCGGACCGGCCCGGCGCCCAGGGCTGAGCCGCCGCGGGACGGCTTGACGTACAGCGGCAGCCCGAGTTTAGCCAGGATAAGGTCGATAACCGCGGCGGCGCCGAGATCATGGAAGGTTTCCCGCGGCAGCGTCACGGACGGCGGCGTGACCAGCCCCGCGGCGGCGGTCAGGGCTTTGGCCGTCGGCTTGTCGAAGGCCATCTGGCAGGCACTGGCCACCGAGCCGACGTACGGCACGCCGAGCAGCCCGAGCACCTCCCTGATCGCGCCGTCCTCCCCGCAGACGCCATGAATGGCCGGGAACACGGCGCTGGGCGGGTCGGCGCGCAGGTAAGAGAGCAGGGCCGAGTCGGCGTCCGCGACGATCGCGGACAGGCCCGCTTCGGCTAGGGCGTCGCGGACCCTGTCCCCGGAGCGCAGCGACACCTCCCGCTCGGGCGACAGGCCGCCGGCCAGTACGACGATACGCTCAAGATCGCTCATGATTTTGAAATGTCGCCTTAGCTAGGGGGCTTAAGCCGGTCCGAAGTCGTCCCGCAACTGGACCTCGGTTTCGATCACCGAGGCGAGCCTGCGGATTCCCTCGGTAATCCGGTCCGGGTCAGGGAACGAGTAGCAGAGCCTGGCGTACTGGCGGCCGGAGCCGTCGGCGTAGAAGCCCGTTCCCGGTACATAGGCCACCCGTGAGGAGATCGCCCGCGGCAGCATGGCCTTGGCGTTGATCCCGTCGGGAAGCCGGAGCCAGACGTAGAAACCGCCGGCTGGCCGGGTCCAGTGGCAGCCGGGCGGCATCATCGCCGACAGCGCGCCCAGCGTGGCGTCCCTGCGCTCCCGGTAAAGCTCGCGGAAGTCCTTGATCTGCTCGTACCAGGGCTGGGTGTTCAGGTACTCGCGCACGGTCAGCTGCGAGAAGCTCGAATGGCACAGGACGGCCGACTCGGCGGCCAGGATCAGCTTCTCCCTGATGGCCGTCGGCGCGACCGCCCAGCCCACCCGCACGCCCGCGGCGAAGGTCTTGGAGAACGTACCGAGGTACACGACCCCGTCCGCGTCGTCGGCCCGTAGGGCGCGCATCGGCTCGCCGTCGAAACCGAGCAGGCCATAGGGGTTGTCCTCGACGACAAGCAGCCCGGCGCGGCGGCAGATGTCCAGGATGCGGTGCCGCCGCCCGGCGGCGAGGGTGACCCCGGCGGGGTTGTGGAAGTTCGGCACGGTGTAGAGGAACTTGGCCCGGCGTCCCGCGGCGGCCGTGCGCCTGATGGCCTCCTCGAGGGCCTCCGGGATCAGCCCGTCGTCGTCCATCGCCACGTGCACCACGTCGGCCTGGTAGGCCGCGAAGGCACCGAGGGCGCCCACGTAGGAGGGCGCCTCGACGAGCACCACGTCACCGGGGTCGATGAAGATCCTGGCCAGCAGGTCAAGGGCCTGCTGGGAGCCGACGGTGACCACGACCTCGTCGGGGTGGGCCCGGATCTCCTCGAGCGCCATGACGTCGCAGATTCTCTCCCGCAGGCCCGCGTCACCCTGCGCCGTGCAGTACTGCAGCGCGGTCGCGCCCTGGCTGGCGATCAGCTGGCCGATCATCGCGCCGACGACGTCGAGCGGGAGCGCCGCGACATACGGCGAGCCGCCGGCCAGCGACACGATCTCGGGACGGGCGGCCACCGCGAACAGGGCCCTGATCTCCGAAGCCACCATGTCAACCGCGCGTGCGGCGTATTGACCAACATAACGGTCAATTCGTTGCGGCTGCGATATCGGTTGCGGTTCGGGTGTCACGGCCTCTCCTGAAGTCGGCTCTGTTATCCCGGGGGGACGATCCCCCCAGACCCCCCTGCTCCTGGGGGGAAACCTTTTCCCCCAGACCCCCTCGGCTGGGGGAACTGCCGTCCCCCCAGACTCCTTGGCGAGTATCATGCCAGGATACGGGGTATCTGCCGGGAACGCTTGTGGATTCTGCCGGGGAAGCCGGGGAACAGGATGTCACGTCGTATCGTCAACATTACGCTGGATAATCTCGGTGACTTGCCGCCGAAGTGTCGCAAATGCGTTTTCTGGGAACTTGGCCCGGTCAGCCGGGCGCGCGCCGAGGAAAGCGGCGACCCGGAACTCGAGAAGGAGTCGTGGGTATCTTCGGTGCTGCTCGAGTGGGGGAGCTGCGGCAAAATCGCCTACGTCGATGGCGTACCCGCCGGATATATGCTCTTCGCGCCGCCGCAGTACGTACCCCGCTCGATTGCCTTTCCCACCAGCCCGGTGAGCGCCGACGCGGTACTGTTCATGACCGCCCACCTGGTGGGTGAGTTCGCGGGCGGCGGTATCGGCCGGATGCTCGTCCAGGCGATGGCCAAGGACCTCACCCGCCGCGGCGTGCGGGCCATCGAGGCTTTCGGTGACCGGCGCTGGGAATCGCCGGCCTGCATGCTGCCGGTCGATTACCTGCTCGCGGTGGGGTTCAAGACCATTCGCCCGCACCATCACTACCCGCGGCTCCGGATGGAGCTGCGGACCGTACTCACCTGGCGGGAGGACGTGGAGGTGGCTCTCGAGCGCCTGCTCGGCTCCATGACCCCGTCGACCCCCCAGGGCGCTCTCCGTCCCGTGTGAACGACAAGGCGCCGAACCCAGAAAACCCTGACGGG
>JBAUAY010000958.1:0-7037 GCA_049676235.1 Streptosporangiaceae bacterium | reverse complement strand
ACATCGAGATGATCGCGGCCGCCTCGAACCTCGGGTGGCCGAACCGGAAGAACCCGCTGAAGCCCACCCATTGGGCGGAGTGCACGCTGGAGAAGTTCAGCAGGTGCATCGGCCACGCGACCAGCGTCCCGATGGCGATGGACAACAGCACCGCGATCTGGCTGATGAACCCGCGGAACACCCGGGTGATGATCACGATGAGCAGCATGACCAGGCCAGCCAGGGCGATGTGGGAGACCTGCCCGTAGTCCTTGGCCGCCGGGTTGTCCCCGGCGATGAGGCTGACGTCGGCGCCGATCAGCGACAGGCCGATGACGCAGATGACGGTGCCCGCCACCAGCGGCGGGAAGAACCGGATCAGCATCGAGAACGGCTTCGCGATGAGCAGGCCGAACACCCCGGAGCAGAGCATCGCCCCGTACACCGCGGGCAGCCCGTACTTCTGGGCGATGATGATCATCGGGCTGAGCACGGTGAACGTCGCGCCGGCCACCACGGGCAACCGGACCCCGAAGACCTTGCCGATGCCGACGCTCTGGATCACCGTCGCGATGCCGGACACGAACAGGTCGGCGTTGACCAGCAGTCCGATCGTGGATATCGGCAGCCCCAGCGCCCCGCCCACGATGAGCGGCACGGCCACGGCGCCCGCGTACATGATGAACAGGTGCTGCAGGCCCAGGATGAACAGCCGGGGCGCGGGCAGCACCTCGTCCACGGGATGGACGGCCGGCCTTTCTCTGGCATCGGGTGCGTTGGTCAGTGTCATCACGGCTCCAGGTGAGCTATCGCCCGGTTGCGCCTTTCGCACGGGCTTTTTCCGCATCATGGAATTTAATTTCCGAATACCAGATAAGTTAACTCCGTCAGGCCGGCCGGTCAAGGGGGCGCAAGCGATCAGCGACGTCCGGGGTTTTGATGAACTAGCGCGACTGACGGGCCCACAGTGAGGCCAAGCGACAGTTGCGACGAGATGCGTCGGAAGAAGCGCCGCTTCGGGGAGATCAACCCGACGGCTGCCCGGCCTCGCCACGACACGTGTACGGAATCGTAATTTCCTGCGCTCTTGCCGGCGGCCAGCCCCGAAGTCTAGACTGAACGTTCAGTCAAAGGCTGGGAGTCATCGTGACCACCAACACCAAGCTCAAGGAGATCATCGCGGCGCAGGAGGAGATCTTCGTCCGCCGCCAGCCGCGCTCTAAACGCCTGGCCAAGCAGGCCGAGAGCTACCTCGCCGGCGGCGTCACCTCGAGCTGGCAGATCACCGCGCCGCAGCCGGTCTGGCTGAGCCACGGCCGCGGCTCGAAGGTCTGGGACGTCGACGGCAACGAGTACGTCGACCTGCACGGCGGCTACGGCGCGGCCCTGGCCGGCCACGCCCACCCGGCCATCGCAAAAGTAATAGCCAGCCAGGCCAGCCAGGGCACCCACTTCGCCCAGCCCACCCCCGACGCTATCGCGGTCGCCGAAGAACTCGCCCGCCGATTCGGCCTGCCACGATGGCGCTTCGCCAACTCCGGCACCGAAGCCACCATGGACGCCGTTCACCTGATGCGCTCGATGACCGGCCGGGACCTGATCATCAAGATCGAGGGCTGTTACCACGGTCATCACGACTCGGTGCAGGTCTCCGTCGCCCCGGAGCCGGAACGAGCAGGCCCGAAAAACAAGCCCAACAGCGTCCCGGCCTCCACCGGCATCCCCAGGGCCATCACCGACTTGACGCTGATCGCCGCTTTCAACGACCTCGACAGCGTCGCCCGCCTCCTGGACGAGCACAAGGACCAGGTCGCCGGGATGATCATCGAGCCGGTCATGATGAACGCCGGGATCATCAAGCCCGAGCCTGGTTACCTCCAAGCTCTCAAGGCCCTGCTACACGAGCACGAAGCCCTGCTCACCTTCGACGAGGTCAAGACCGGCCTGACCGTCGGCCCGGGCGGCGTGACGCGACAAGAAGACGTCCAGCCCGACCTCATCACCTTGGCCAAGTCGCTGGGCGGCGGCGTGGCTGTCGCGGCCATCGGCGGCACCGCCGAAGTCATGGACCACGTGGCCAGCGGCGGCTATGAGATGGTGGGCACCTTCAACGGGAACCCGCTGGCCATGGCCGCGACCCGGGCTATGCTCACCGAGGTGGCCACGTCCGAGGCGTACGAGAAGATCGAGAAGCTCCGCCAGCGTGCCGCCAGCGGCATACAAAAAGCCATCGACGACAACGGGTTGACCGCGCACGTGGTCACCGCGGGGGCCAAGGGTTGCGTCGTGTTCTCAACCGAGCCGGTAAGAAACTACCGGGGCTTCCTCTGCGTGGACGACAGGTACAGCCACGCGCACTGGCTCTACCAGCACAATGGCGGGGTCTTCCTGCCGCCTTGGGGCAAGATCGAGCAGTGGCTCATCTCGGTGCAGCACGACGAGGCGGACATCGACCGCCTGGTCGAGAACTTCGCCGTCTTCGCCCAGGCGGTAAGCAACGGAACCAACAGAACCACGAGAACCGGGGACTAAACCAATGGCGCACCCGAGAGAAGGCTGGCAAGGCCACGGCGTCCCCAGGAAGCTAACCCGCAGGTCCTTCCTGGGCGGCAGCGCCGGGGCGGCCCTAGCGGCGCTCGGATCCGCGCCCCTGCTCAGCGCCTGCGCCTCCGCCCTGGCCGGCACCGGCACCGTCCCGCTGCCCCGCCCGAACAACCCGGTCAAATGGCCCGTTTTCCCGGGCAACACCGCCATCGCCTCGAACCTGCCCCCCGAGCCAGGCGCCACCTTGCAGATCTACACCTGGGTCGCCTACATCAACCAATCCGTCGTCAACGCCTTCGCCAAGAAGCACAAGGTCAAGGTGCAGATCACCACGTTCAACACGATGAACGAGGCGCTGTCCAAGCTGCGCAGCGGCCTGAGCTACGACCTGCTGATCGGTGCCACCGTCGACACGCTCGGCCAGCTCATCGAGTCCAAGCTGGTCCAGCCGCTCAACCACTCATATATCCCGAACATCACCCAGGCCTGGCCCGACTTCACCAACCCCTTCTACGACCAGGGCTGGCAGTACACGGTGCCGTACACGATCTACACGACCGGGATCTCCTGGCGCAAGGACCTGGTGGACGAGAACCCGTACACGATGCGCAACCCGTGGGCGATGCCCTGGCAGGCGAAGTACAAGGGCCGGGTCGCCATCCTGGACGACTACCGGGAGTCGATCAGCCTGGGCCTGATGAAGAACGGCATCTTCGACCTCAACACCACCGACTACAGGCAGATCAACACGTCGCGCCAGGCGCTCGAGGACCTCACCAGCCTGGTCAACGTCCGGATCGACAACAACGACTACACCGAGGTCCCCGACGGCGACACCTGGATCCACCACGCCTGGTCCGGCGACATGGCCGCGGCCGAGTCCTACATGCCGAAGGGCGTCCCGGTCACCGACGTCGGCTACTGGTTCCCCCCGGACGGCAAGGGACCGGTCGCGAACGACACCAACTTGATCTTGAAGTCGGCCACCAACCCGGTACTGGCCCACATGTTCCTCAACTACATGCAGGACCTGCCGAACGTCCTGGAGAACATCAGCTTCAACGGCTACATGCAGCCGCTGACCGGCGTGACCCCCCAGGTCCTGGTCAAGGAGCAGATCCTGCCGCCGTCGCTGCTCTCCACGGTGGTGCTCCCGTCGTACTTCCGCCGCGGCGTGGCCCAACTGCAGCTGCCTGTCGACGCCGATGCGCTGTGGCAGCAAGCCTGGCTCGTCGTGAGCAACGGAATCTGAAGGACAACCGATGAGACGCAAGAACGCGTTCTGGATCGCCCTGGCCGCGCCGGGGATCATCTGGCTAGTACTGCTGTTCATCGTGCCGTTCTACGCGGTGCTCGCGATCGCGATGGGCAAGCTCGACCAGCTCTTCGAGTCTCCGGTCGCGGTGTGGAACCCGTTCGCGTGGAGCTCGGAGAACGTCATCGACGTCTCCCGCGACCTGGTGGGCAGCGCGGCGTTCGCCGGCCCGATCGTGGTCAGGACGGTGGTCTACGTGGCCATCGCCAGCCTGCTCTGCCTGCTCATCGGCTATCCGGCCGCGTACTTCGTGGCCCGCTTCTCCGGCCGCAGGAAGGGGCTGTTCCTGATCCTGCTCATCGCGCCGTTCTGGATCAGCTACATGATGCGCATGCTGGCCTGGATCAGCCTGCTGCAGACCAACGGTATCGTGAACAAGGCGCTGTCGTGGTTTGGCATCGCCCCGGTCAACTGGCTGGGCGGCCACCCGGCCACGGTGATCCTCGGCCTGGTCTACGGCTACATCCCGTACCTGATCCTGGTGCTGTACGCGGGCCTGGACCGGATCGACCCGGCCCTGATCGAGGCCGGCCGGGACCTCGGCCTCGGCCGGGCCCGCACGTTCGCCAGGATCACGCTGCCGCTGTCCAAACAGCCCATCCTCACCGCGCTGCTGATCACCGTGCTGCCCATGATCGGCGACTACTACACCAACCAGCTGCTGTCCGGCGCCGCGTCCACCTCGATGATCGGCAACCTGATCCAGGGCCAGCTCGGCACGCCCGGCCTCGAGGGCCAGGGCGCGGTGCTGTCCCTGCTGCTCCTGCTGGTCCTGCTCATCCCGATGATCTACTACGTCATCGCGACGAACCGGTCCTCGAAGGTGGCGGCATGACCGCCCCGAGCGTTTCCGCGGAAACGCCGCCCCAGCAAAGCCAGCCCGAGGCCCGGACCCAGAGTCGCTGGAATCCCAGGAACCCGTGGCGCCACCCGTGGTTCCTCGAGGGCTTCACCTGGCTGTACCTGATCTGGTCGCTGGTGCCGATCAGCATCGCGGTGCTGTTCTCGTTCAACAAGGGCAAGTCGCAGAGCGTCTGGCAGGGCTTCTCCTGGCGCTGGTACTTCAAGGACCCGGTCAACTCGGTCCTGCACAACCCGCAGCTGCACGCGGCGGTCATCCAGACCGTGCGGCTATCCGTGCTGACCACGGTGATCGCGGTGCCGCTCGGGGTGGCGTTCGCGCTCGGCATCAACCGCTGGCGCGGCCCCATCCCGTCGACGTTCAACTTCCTGATGATCCTGTCCTTCGTTGTCCCCGAGCTGATCTTCGGCGTGGCGATGTTCTTCGTGTTCACGGAGCTGTTCACGTCCGTGCACCTGGGGACGACGGCCGAGGTTCTCGCCCTGGTCACCTGGAACGTGAGCTGGCCCGCGATCATCGTGCAGGCCCGGCTGGTCGGGCTCGGCCGACATTACGAGGAGGCCGCCGCCGACCTGGGCGCCAACCGGTTCCAGGCCATGCGCCGGGTCATGCTGCCGCTGCTGGCCCCGGCCATCTTCGCCAGCGCGGTGCTGGTCTTCTCCGGCGTGATCGACGACTTCGTCATCGTCGACCTGCTCTCCTCCAACTCCGGGAATACCCCGATGTCGGTGATCATCTACTCCACCCAGCACGGTGGCAACGGCGGCCCCGCGCTGAACGCGCTCGGCACGATCATGCTGGTCATGTCGTTCGTCATCGCGATCATCGGCTTCATCGGCTACCGCTTCATGACCCGCGGCGAGCGCGGCAGCCGGATCGAGGCCCTCACCATGATCGCGGGCAGCGAAGGCTGACCGTCCAGATTTCTCATTTTTATCCCGAACGGCCTGACTGCGTGCCCCAGGATTGCCCTTAAGCCCACCGGAGGGAGGCGCGTGCTCCAGGACCTAGAGTTTGACGACAGTGACTCGCCCGCGATCGGCCTGGTGCCGCCCGGAGTCTCGTGGGACGAGGTGCGCGATCACATCAAGATCGCACATCACTCACTCCTGGTCCCGTCGGCCGACGGCGCCGAGTACGCCGGGGCCTACTGGACAGGCACCGACATGGTGGTGGTTCCCGACCTGGGGACGGATCAGGATCAGGCGGTCGAGGAATTCCGCGCATTCCTGCAGGAGCACGACGAAACCTGACCTGGCTTAAAATGCAGACATGCTCGCGGGGCGGGAGACCGAGCAACGGCAAATCAACCAACTGCTTCAGCAGGCCCGGGCCGGCCGCAGCGGGGTGCTTGTGCTGCGGGGCGATCCCGGTATCGGGAAGACGGCGCTGGCCGATTATGCCGCCGGCCGGGCTGGGCCCATGCGGATCCTGCGGGCGACCGGGATAGAGGCCGAAACCGAGCTTGGCTTCGCGGGCCTGTACTCGCTGCTGCACCCGGTCGCTGATTACCTGACCGCGCTGCCCGAACGGCAGGCCGCAGCCCTGCGGCGCGCGCTCGGTATCGGTCACGACGGCCCCGGTCAGGACGGGGCCTCCGACCGCCTCGCGGTGGCGACGGGAACTCACGGCCTGCTAACGACGGCCGCGGAGGACCGCGCACTGCTGGTCCTGGTCGATGATCTGCACTGGCTGGACGCGGCGAGCCAGGACGCCCTGACGTTCGCGCTGCGACGCCTAGGCAGCGATTCGATCGCCTGTCTCATGACCTTGCGCTCCGGCACGGCCGTCCCGGCTGGCCTGCCGTGCCGGGAAGTGGCGGGGCTAAGCCGCGCTGCGACGGAACACCTCGTCGGGGCCGTCGCCGGGATCAGGCCAAGTCACGACGTGGCCAGCCGCCTGCACGCCGAGACCGGCGGTAACCCGCTCGCGCTGGTGGAGTTGTCGACCGTCCTGACCGCGGGGCAACTGGGCGGTGCGGACCTTCCCGAAGCGCCGCTGGAGCCTGGCGCGGCGATCCGGCAGCGCTTCGCCGCCCGCCTGGATCAGCTCGGCTCGGCGGCCAGGACCACGCTGCTCGTCGCGGCCGCGGCGGGGCGGTGCCAGGTAGCGGAGGTGAATGCCGCGGCCGCCCGCCTGGGCCGTGATGGCAGTGACGCCCTCGGCGAGGCCGAAGCAGCCGGGCTCATCCGCCTCACTAGCGGCGGGATCGAGTTCTCTCACCCGCTGATGCGGTCGGTGGCCTACCACGCCGCGGCTCCGGCGCAGCGGCGGGACGCACACCGTGCGCTGGCGGAAGGCCTGGCCGCCCGCGATGCCGAGCGCGCGGCCTGGCAC
>JBAUAY010000957.1:0-4143 GCA_049676235.1 Streptosporangiaceae bacterium | reverse complement strand
GCTCCAGTCCGACCAGGGTGGCGAAGGTGCGCTCCGCGGGTCCGCCGGTGGCCCGGCGCCGCCTGATCGCCTCGGCCAGCGCGTCGGCGTGCGTGAGGCGCTCTCGCGCGGCCGCGCTGACCACCGTCGCGACCCACCCTTCCACCAGCGCCAGCGCGGTCTCCAGCCGGCTCAGCGCCGCCTTCTGGGCAGGCGTGTCCTCCGGCCGGAACAGGCCTTCGCCAGCCAGCGCGTCGCGCAGCGCCTCGGGGTTCGTGATGTCGACGTCGGGGATCGCTTCCTGCAGCCGCGCCATGTCGACGGTGATGCCGCTGGCGTACTGCTCGACCGCGCCGAGCAGGTGCGCGCGCAGCCACGGGACGTGCGCGAACAGCCGCTGGTGCGCGGCTTCGCGCAGGGCGAGGAAGAGCCGGACCTCGCCGGCGTCGACGGACAGCCCCTGGCTGAACTCGGCCACACCCGCGGGCAGCAGCGCGGCTGTGCCCGCTGGGCCGAGCGGCAGCCCGATGTCGGCGGAGCCGATCACCTCGCGGGCGAGCTCGCCGACCGCCGTCCCGGTCTGGCTGCCGATCATCGCCCCGCCCAGCTGGCGCATCATGGCCGCCAGCCCGCCCAGGCCGCCCCCGCCGCCGAGAGCGCCCAGCGCCTGGCGCAACTCCTCGGGGACTTCATCGCCGAGTTGTGCGGGATCGGCGCTGAACATGCCGCTCATCGCCTCGACGCCCTTGGCCGCGATCGGGTCGCAGAGCTTCGCCCAGACGGGGAAGGTCGCTTCGAGCCACTCCGACCGGCTCCAGGCCTCGATCTTGCGGATGCCAGAAGGGAACGCCGCGGCCTCGTCCAGCCACAGGTCAGCTAGCCGGACCGCCTCGGTGATCTCCCGGCGCTGCACGTCCAGGACGCTCGGATCGCCCGCCGCCACGATCGCGTGCCTGGCCACGTTCTTGGCCAGGTCCCAGTTGACCGGGCCGCCGCGCCAGGACAGCATGTCCGCGAACTGGCGGAGCGCATCGGCGAACTGCTGCGGGTCGCCCATGGCCCCGAACGGTCCTTGGGGTCCCATCGGGCCGCCTGCGCCCGGGAACCCGCCAGGCTGGCCGGGTCCGCCGCCGGGGCCGGAGGGCCCACCGGAGCCGGAGCCAGACCCCTGGCCGCCCTGGTCTTCCGGCTTATCGGGCAGTCCGAAGCCGAATGGGCGATCAGCCATTGTTGGCTCTGCGGCAGGATGGAAGGATCATGACCGTCACGTTATCTCGGGAGAAGCACACTGTGACAAACGCCCGGCGGCCGGTTCGCCACGAGCGCAGCGACAGACAGCATCAGCCTATGCCCGTCGTGGCAGTGACTGGTGCTGCGGGCGGCATCGGGCGCGCCTTGGCCGTCAGGCTCGCCGCGTCGCCGGACGTCAAGAAGGTGATCGCGATCGACGGCCGGCGGGGCGACGTCACGGGCGTGACCTGGCGGGTGGCGGACGTGCGCGACCCGGCGCTGGCGGGGCGGCTGACCGGCGTGGACATCATCGTGCACGCCGACTACGACCTAGCCCCCGACTCCGACGCCAGGCCGCGCCGGGCTTTCAACGTGCGGGGAGCGCAGACGGTGCTCACCGCGGCCGCGGCCGGCCGGGTCGGCCGCGTGGTCCTGGTGACCAGCGCCATGGTCTACGGCGCCCGCCCGGACAACCCCGTCCCGCTCCCGGAGGACACGCCGCTCACCGCGGACACCGACAGCAGCGTGGCCGGGGACCTGCTGGAGATCGAGCAGCTCGCCCGCCGCTCGCCGCGGGCCAACCCGGGCATGACGGTGACGGTGGTGCGGCCCGCCGCACTGGTCGGCACGGACCCGTACGCCGTGGACACGCTGGTCACCAGGCACTTCGAGGCGCCGCGCCTGCTCACCGTGAAGGGCTGCGCGCCCCGCTGGCAGTTCTGCCACGTCGACGACCTGGTCTCCGCGCTCGAGTTCACCGTGGTCGGCGCGGTCGACGGTGACTTCGCCGTGGGCTGCGACGGCTGGCTCGAGCAGGACCAGGTCGAGCAGCTCAGCGGGCTGAAGAGCATCGAGCTGCCGGCCAGGCTGACGTTCGGCACCGCACAGCGGCTGCACCGGGTCGGGGTGACGCCGGCGCCGGCCATCGACCTGCGGTACGTGGTGTACCCCTGGGTGGTGGACTGCACCGCGCTCCGCGAGGCGGGCTGGCGCCCCCGGTTCGGCAACGAGGAGGTGCTGCGCGTCCTGCTCGATCAGCGCAAGGGCAGGCACGCCCTGGCCGGCCGCCGGATTGCGCGCAAGGAGGCCACGATCACGGCGACCGCCGCCGGGGCCACGGTCGCCGTGATCGGCACCGCCGCCATCGTCCGCCGGGCCCGCCGCCGCCATCGTGACCCCTGAGGGTGCCGCCAGGTAACCTTGATCGGTGAGCGTTGTGCGCCTGATCGCCATACGTGAGTCCGAGCTGTCCGTCGATGAGGTCCGGGCCGCGGTCGCGGACCCCGCGGCCGGCGGCATCGCACTGTTCGCCGGGGCGGTCCGGGATTCCGATCATGACCGGGGAGTCATCGGGCTGTCGTACAGCGCGCACCCGTCTGCGGCGGACGAACTCCAGCGCGTCGCCGAGGTGATAGCGGAGAAGTTCCGGGTCATCGGGGTCGCGGCCGTGCACCGCGTGGGCGACCTGGCCATCGGTGACCTGGCGGTGGTCGTGGCCGTGGCCTGCCCGCACCGGGCCGAGGCGTTCGACGCGTGCCGCGCGCTGATCGACGAGCTGAAGGCCTCGGTGCCGATCTGGAAGCACCAGCGGTTCGCCGACGGCACGGCTGAGTGGGTCGGTACCCCGTGATCGAGACAGTGCTTGATACCCAGGTTTCGCGCGTAGTCTTCGCAGCATGTCCCGACGCTCCCTGACGCTGCTCATTGCCGCCGTCGGCACGGCCGTGGCGATCGCAGTCAGCGTCCTCGTGCCGGTTCCGTACGTCATCCTCGGGCCGGGTCCGACGCTGAACACGCTGGGCAATGACTCGTCCGGGCACCCGCTGATCACGATCTCCGGTCACTCGTCCTATCCCACCAGCGGTCACCTGAACATGGTGACGGTGAGCTCTACGGGCCCCGGTGCCAGGATCAACATCTTCCAGGCGCTGGCGGCTTGGCTGGACCCGAACGAGGCGGTCGAGCCCGAGCAGGAGGTGTACCCTCCGGGCCAGACCGCCCAGCAGAGCCAGCAGCAGGAGCTCCAGGAGATGACCGGCTCGCAGCAGACCGCCATCGCCGCGGCGCTGACCGAGCTGCACATCCCCTGGTCGACCGAGGTGGTCGTGGTGCAGGTGGAGAAGGGCTTCCCCGCCGAGGGCGTGCTCAAGGCCGGTGACGTGATCACCGCCATCGACGGCAGGCCGGTGACCAGCCAGACGAGCCTGGCCAGGCTGATCTACGCGCACCCGGCGGGCAGCACGCTGACCGTGAGCATCTCCAGGAACGGCCAGCCCATGCAGGTCCAGGTTGGGACCAAAGAATCGGGCGGCCATCCGGTGATGGGCGTGGAGGTCGCCGGACAGTACAAGTTCCCGTTCCAGGTCACGATTAGCATCGGCGACATCGGCGGCCCGAGCGCGGGCATGATGTTCGCCCTCGGCATCACCGACAAGCTGACCAAACTCAACCTGACCGGCGGCAAGTTCATCGCCGGGACCGGGGAGATCACCGCCAGCGGGCAGGTGCAGCCCATCGGCGGCATCCAGCAGAAGATGGTGGGTGCGCGCAACGCAGGCGCGACCATCTTCCTGACCCCCGCGTCGAACTGCGCGGACACCAAGGGCGCCGTGCCGGCCGGACTGCGCCTGGTCAAGGTGAGCACCCTGACCCAGGCCGTCACCTACCTGAAAGACCTCAAATCCGGCCAGCCCGTCCCCTCCTGTTGAGGCGTGCGGGGGAGCCGGGGCACGCAGTCCGGTCCGTTCGGCTAATAGATTTCATTCATGAAGGTTGCTGACGCGGTGGCCGTGGCCGGCCACGAGGTGCACGTGTGCCGCTACCGCGAGGCCCGCACGCTGCTGCGGTGGCTCGGGGAGGACCTGCGGGGGCTGCGGGTGCTCGACGTGGCGGGCGGCGACGGGTACTGGGCGGCCCAGGCGCGCGGTCGTGGGG
>JBAUAY010000956.1:0-11178 GCA_049676235.1 Streptosporangiaceae bacterium | reverse complement strand
GCCGCGTCCCGCACCTCGGCGTCCGGCGGCGCCGGCCGGGGCGGCAGGAACCGGGGCTGGAAGCTGGCCTGGGCGTCGGCGATCTGCACGTCCAGCGGAAGTGAGACCATGACCGGACCGCGGCGGCCGGACAGCGCGGTCCTGATCGCACGCTGCATCAGCTCAGCGATCCGGGCGGTGACGTGCACCTCGGCGGACCATTTGGTGATCGGCTCGAAGAACCGGACCAGGTCCATCTCCTCGAACGCGTCCCGGTAGTAGATGTCGTCGGCGACCTGGCCGAGGAGGGCGAGTACGGGAACGGACTCGGCGTGCGCGTTGTGCACCCCGATGGTGAGGTTGGCCGCCCCGGGGCCGCGCGAGGCCAGGCACACGCCGATCTGCCCGCTGGCGCGAGCGTAGCCGTCCGCCATGAAGGCAGCCACCTGCTCGTGCCTGACCGATATGTACCGCAGGTCGCTCCGCTCGGCCATGGCGTCGATCAGGTGCATGATCGTGGTGCCGGGCAGCCCGAAGACGTACTCGACGCCCTCCCGCCGGAGGGCCTCGACCGCGATCCGCGCTCCGTTCACGGACAGCGCCTTCCTCGCCGGAGCGACATCAGATCACGTAGCTTTCCCTGGTCTCGGGGGCGAACAGCTCCGCCGGGGCGAGCATCCGGCGGGCGAGCCCCTGGTCGAAGGAATACCGCAGGAACACCCCGAGCGCGGCCTCGTTGCCGGCCAGGCCGTAGCTCCAGAAGTCCGGTCCCATCAGCTGCTGGGAGCGCTCGGCCTCCGCGTACAGCCACGGCAGCATGTACCGGCTCGCCGCCGTCTCGGCCATCCGCCGCAAAGCGGCCTGCCTGGCCTCCTCGAACGCCTTGTACAGCGACTGCGCGAGCCACGGCCGTGTCTCGTACACGTCGCGCCGGAGCACGACCACGTGCATGATCGGGAAGATCCCGGTCGCCGCGAAGTACTGCTCCTCGTGCGGCCGGGGGTCGGTGAATAGCCGCCGCACCCCGGGGTGTCTTTGGCCGAACGGGCGCGGCGTCCGCGGCGTGTACAGTGCGTCGATCTCCCCGGTGATGAGCATGTCGGCCAGCGTCCGGTCGGCCGGGATCGGCTCGATCTGGACGCCGGGCGGCGGATCGTGCGTAACCTTGGCGACCCGGCCGGGTTCGTGCAGGCCGCCGGTGCGGTATCGGACGGACCCGACGGGCACGCCGTGGTGCTCGGCGAGGATGCCGCGGATCCACACGTTCGCGGTCAGTTGGTACTCGGCCAGCCCGACGACACGTCCCCGCAGGTCACCTGGTTCCGCGATGCCGCTGGCGGCATTGACGTAGATACCGTTGTGCCGGAATGCCCTGGACGTGAACGCCGGGATCGCAATGAACGGCCCGTCGTCGAGCAGGCTGATCACGTAGGAGGACAGGGACATCTCCGCCGCATCGAACTCGCGGTACCTGAGCATACGGAAGAACGTCTCCTCGACCGGAAGGCTCAGGTAGGTGAGGTCCACGCCGTCGGGCCTGATGTCTCCGTTCGCCAGGGCGGACGTCCGGTCGTAGTCCCAACAGGCGAGCGTCAAGGGCACGCGTCCGCTCATACTGTCACCACCTACGTATTGAACTACACATTGACGAGCGGGCCCCGCCTGCTGGCCGGTGACGTTGGTCGGCTGTCCCGGACGGGAGCCAACCACTTCCTGCTGCACCAGCTCGGCGGTTCCGGCTCCTCCGGCGGACCTGGTCACCTTGTCCGCGCGACCCCGGTAACTGGCGTAATCTTCGCATTGTCATGACCCGCGATCGTGGTGCTCCGGCCGCCAGCAACCTGGCCTCGCCGGCCACCCTGACTCCTGGTGCCTCTCCGGCATCTCAGGCCTCTTTCCGGAACGTGTATCCCAGGTATCCGGGATACACGCCTCGGCGTGACGGCGGGCTCGGCGCGTACGAAACCGTGCTGGCCCGGGCCGGGTTCGCCCCTGTGGCCGGTATCGACGAGGCCGGACGGGGGGCGTGCGCGGGCCCGCTCGTGGTGGCGGCCGTCGTGCTCGATCCCGCCAGCATCCGGCGGATGCCCGGCTTGGCCGACTCCAAGCTACTGACCGCTGCGGCCAGGGAAGAGGCCTACGTCCAGGTGCTCCGTCGCGCCGTCGACTGGCACGTCGTCGTCATCGGCGCCGACCAGATCGATGCCACCGGGCTGCACGTGTGCAACGTCTCCGGCATGCGCCGTGCCTTCGCGGGCCTGCGCGCCGTGCCGGGGTACGTGCTCACTGACGGCTTCCCGGTTCGCGGCCTCGGCGTACCCGGGCTCGCGGTCTGGAAGGGCGACCGGGTCACCGCGTCGGTGGCGGCGGCCTCGATCTTGGCCAAGGTCAGCCGGGACCGGATGATGCGGGACCTGCACGAACGTTATCCCCTATACGGTTTCGACCGGCACAAGGGGTATGTCACCGATGAGCACGTGCGCGCCCTGGCTGAGCACGGGCCGAGCCCGGTGCACCGGTATTCGTTCGTGAACGTGACCAGGGCGACAGGCCTGGTGGATCCCGTGGACCCGTTGGCGCCCATGGACGCTGCGGAGCTCACGAGCCCGGCTGAGGTCCTGGTGACCTCGGGGATCAGCCCGGCGGGTGCATTGGGGGAGAATGAGAGGAGAATGGACTCATGAGTGCGGAGGACCTTGAGAAGTACGAGGCGGAGATGGAGCTGCAGCTCTATCGCGAATACCGTGACGTCGTCGGGTTGTTCACGCACGTGGTCGAGACCGAGCGCCGGTTCTATCTCACGAATGACGTCGAGCTGAATGTCCGGTCAAGTGACAACGGTGAGGTCTTCTTCGAGGTTACGATGCGGGATGCCTGGGTTTGGGATATGTACCGCCCGGCCAGGTTCGTCAAGAATGTACGTGTAGTCACCTTCAAGGACGTCAACATCGAGGAACTGGCCAAGGCTGACCTCGAGGTACTACAGGACAAGCCGGACTTCCCGGCGTAGCTTGCGCGGAGGGGCGATGTTCGGGCTTCCTGATGGGGTCACAGCCTGCTTGTTCGACATGGACGGCGTGGTGACCCAGACCGCGGTCGTGCACGCGGCGGCGTGGAAGGAGATGTTCGACGAGTTCCTCCGCAAATACGCCAAGAGCACGGGAACCGAATTCGTCCCGTTCGATTCGCACGCCGAATACGACGCCTACGTGGACGGCAAGCCCAGGCTGGACGGCACTAGGGCCTTCTTGGCCTCCCGGGGCATCGACCTGCCTGAGGGCACGCCGGATGACCCGCCGGGGACACCCACCATTTACGGGCTGAGCAACCGCAAGAACGATCTGGTCCTAGCGAAGCTGGCCGCCGGCGGCGTTCAGGTGTACGAGGGGTCTATCAGCTACATTGACACCGTGCGGGCGAAGGGGATATCTACCGCCATCGTATCGTCCAGCGCGAATACCCAGCAGGTGCTCGATTCGGCCGGCATCGCGGGACTGTTCGACGTGCGGGTGGACGGGGTGATCGCCAAGGAGCGCGGCCTGCGCGGCAAGCCCACGCCTGATACGTTTCTGGCCGCGGCCGAGGCGCTCAACGTGCCGCCCAGCAGCGCGGCGGTGTTCGAGGACGCGCTGGCCGGCGTCGAGGCGGGCCGGGCGGGTCACTTCGGGCTCGTGGTCGGCGTGGACCGGGTCGGCCAGGCGGAAGAGCTCAGGAAGCACGGGGCCGACATCGTGGTGCAGGACCTGGCGGAACTCCTCAACCAGGACGCACAGTCAGGTCAGGGGGCCCGATGATCAAGCAGTCGGCCTACGGGACGGAGCCCTGGCGGCTCGTCGAGAAGAGACTCGACCTGGACCTGCTGGCGCAGAGCGAGTCCATCTTCGCGCTGTCGAACGGGCACATCGGGCTGCGCGGCAACCTTGATGAGGGCGACCCGCACGGGCTGCCCGGCAGCTACCTGAACTCGTTGTACGAGGTTCGGCCGCTGCCGTACGCGGAGGCGGGCTACGGCTTTCCTGACGCCGGTCAGACCGTCATCAACGTCACCAACGGCAAGATCATCCGGCTGCTCGTGGACGACGAGCCTTTCGACATCAGGTACGGCACACTGCACTCGCATGAGCGCGTCCTCGACCTGCGGGCAGGCACGCTGACTCGCGAGGTGGACTGGTCGTCCCCGGCCGGAGCGAGGATCAAGGTGACATCGGTGCGGATGGTGTCGCTGACCCAGCGCGCGATCGCGGCGATCAGCTACACGGTCGAGCCAGTGGATCAGAAACTTCGGCTGGTACTGCAGTCCGAGATCGTCACGAACGAGGAACTGCCGCAGCGGGGCAACGATCCCCGCCTGGCGGCCATCCTGGAGGATCCGCTGGTCAGCGAGGAGCACCAGTCTACTAACGACAAGGCGCCGGCCCGGGCTCTGCTGGTGCACAAGACGCGGGTCAGCGGGCTGCGAATCGCGGCCGGAATGTCGCACGAGATCAAGGGCCCGGACAAGATGGCGGTCCGAGCCGAGTCGTATCCCGACCTGGGCCGGGTGACCGTGGCGACCGAGGTTTCCCCTGGCCAGCCGCTGCGCATCGTGAAATACATCGGCTACGGCTGGTCGAGCGAGCGGTCCAGGCCCGCGCTCATCGACCAGGTGGTCGGCGCGCTGGCGGGCGCCCAGCTGACCGGCTGGGACGGCCTGCTGGCCGAGCAGCGGGCCTACCTGGATGAGTTCTGGGAAGGCGCCGACGTCGAGCTGGACGGTGATGCCGAGATCCAGCAGGCGGTGCGTTTCGGGCTGTTCCACATCCTGCAGGCCGGGGCCCGGGCCGAGTACCGGCCGATCGCGGCCAAGGGCCTGACCGGGACCGGCTACGACGGGCACACGTTCTGGGACACGGAGAGTTTCGTGTTGCCGGTGCTCATGTACACCCAGCCATCCGCCGCGGCCGACGCACTGCGCTGGCGGCACCTGGTGCTGGCAGAGGCCAAACAGCACGCGGCCGATCTCGGCCTGGCCGGGGCCGCCTTCCCGTGGCGGACGATCCGGGGCCAGGAGTGCTCCGGCTACTGGCCCGCCGGGACCGCGGCGTTCCACATCAACGCCGACATCGCCGACGCTGTCGTCCGCTATATGGACGCCACCGAGGATGCCCAGTTCGAGCAGGAAGTCGGCCTTGAGCTGCTGGTCGAGACCGCGCGGTTGTGGCGGTCGCTCGGCCAGCACGATGCCATGGGCCGGTTCAGGATCGAGGGCGTGACCGGGCCGGATGAGTACAGCGCGATCAAGGACAACAACATCTACACCAACCTGATGGCGCAGCGGAACCTGGCCTGCGCCGCCGACCTGGCGGTGAAGCTGCCGGACGCGGCCGAGGCGCTCGGCGTGACGACGGAGGAAGCCGCCTCCTGGCGCGACGCGGCGGCCGCGATCTACATCCCATTCGACGAGCGCCTCGGCGTCCACCCGCAGCACGAGGGGTTCACCGACTACGCCCGGTGGGACTTCAAGAACACCCCCGAGGACCACTATCCGCTGCTGCTGCACTACCCGTACTTCCAGCTGTACCGCAAGCAGGTCGTCAAGCAGGCAGACCTGATCCTGGCCATGTACATGCGGCCGGATGCGTTCACCGCCGAGCAGAAGGCCAGGAACTTCGCCTACTACGAGCCGCTCACCGTGCGCGACTCCTCCCTGTCGGCCTGCACGCAGTCCGTGATGGCCGCCGAGGTCGGCCAGCTCGACCTGGCCCATGACTACCTGGCCGAGGCCGCGCTCATGGACCTGAGGGACGTCGAGCACAACACCTCGGACGGCGTGCACATGGCGTCGCTGGCCGGGGCGTGGATGGCGCTGGTAGGAGGGTTCGGCGGGATGCGCGCCGGGGCTGGGTCGCTCGCCTTCAGCCCGCGCCTGCCTGACGGCCTGGTTGAGCTGAGGTTCCGGCTGCGCTACCGGGGCCGGAGGCTGCGCGTGACGATCTCCTCCAGCCGGGCCAAGTACGAGCTGCTGGACGGCGATCCGCTGCCCGTGGTCCATCACGGCAAGGAGTTCCAGCTCGGCAAGAGGGCCACGGAACACGAGATCCCGCCGGTGACGGCCGGGCCGCGCCCCGAGCAGCCGCCGGGCCGCGCCCCGTACAGCCGCGCGATGTAACTGACCCGTCCTTCAGCCGCTTTCCGTCGTCTCGCGGGCCGCTGCGCCGTGCGGCGACGCCGTACGGGTTCTAGATGTCCCCGGGCGGATTAGACCACCGGGCACTGACATTCCTGGCGCGGTTTCCACGAGCGCGAAGCATCTTCCTGGCTTTCCACAGGCGGAGATCACGTCCTGTCGGCCGACCCCGGTTACGGCGATCGTCGGAACCGGAGGTGATGGCGATGCGCGCCAAGGATGTGCTGGGCAAGTCTGGTGAGCAGGCGGCGGCCGAATACCTGGAGTCGTGCGGCCTACGGATCCTGGACCGTAACTGGCGCTGTGCCGCCGGCGAGATCGACATCGTGGCCGTGGAGCGGTATGCGCTGGTGGTCGTGGAGGTCAAGTCCAGGACCGGGATGGCCTACGGCAGCCCGCTCGAGGCCGTAAGCCGGGCCAAGCGGGCCCGGCTGCGCAGGCTCGCGGTTCAGTGGCTGAACGCCCACGGGGTCCGGTTCGATCAGGTCCGGATCGACGTGGTCGGCCTGGTGTACGACGGCACCGGCGGGTTTACGGTCGAGCACATCCGGGGGGTGGGGTAGCCGTGCCGCTGGCCCGCACGTACTCCGTGGCCCTGATCGGGGTGAGTGGGCAGGTGGTCGAGGTCGAGGCGGACATCGCGAACGGGCTGGTCGGGATGATCCTGGTCGGCCTGCCCGACACCGCCCTGCGGGAGGCGCGAGACCGGATCCGGGCCGCGATCGTGAACAGCGGCGAGGAATGGCCGCAGCGGAAGATCACCGTCGGGCTCTCCCCGGCTAGCTTGCCCAAGCGGGGCAGCTGGTTCGACTTGGCTATAGCCATCGGGGTGCTCGCCGCGGCGGGCAAGGTGCCCAGGGCGGCGGCAGCCGGGGTGATGTTCTTCGGCGAGCTGGGCCTCGACGGGCGGTTGCGGCCGGTCCGCGGGGTGCTTCCCGCCGTGGTGGCCGCGTCCGAGGCCGGGTTCGGCCAGGTCATGGTGGCCGAGCAGAACGCGGCCGAAGCCGTCCTGATACCCGGCGTGCGGGTGATCGCGGCCAGCAGCTTGTCGGCGGCGGCGGGCTGGCTACGGGGGACGCCGGGCCGCGATGGTGGCCCGGCCGCGGCCGAGTTCGAGGGGGGCCAGGAGCTGCCTAGTGGCCAGGTGAAAGGGGCACAGGACGCCCCTGGCGGCGCCGTCTCCGGCGGCCGTGCCGGTCGAGTGGCCGCCTCGTGCGCCGCGATGACCCCCGACCTCGCCGAGTTGCTCGGCCAGTCGATGGCCCGGCGGGCCGCTGAGGTGTGCGCGGCGGGAGGCCACCATCTGTCGCTGCTCGGGCCGCCCGGTGTCGGCAAGACGATGCTGGCGGAGCGGATCCCTACCATTCTGCCGCGCCTCGACACGGCGGCCGCGCTAGAAGTCACGGCCATTCACTCGGTAGCAGGAACCTTGCCCCCGCAGGTTCCGCTGCTGACCGATCCGCCGTTTCTCGCGCCGCACCACACCGCGACCAAGGCGGCGATCGTAGGCGGTGGCAGTGGCATTGTCGTCCCCGGCTCCGCGTCGCTGGCCCACCGCGGCGTCCTGTTCCTCGACGAAGCGCCGGAGTTCGCCAGGGACGTGCTTGACGCGCTACGGCAGCCGCTGGAAGCCGGTGAGGTCGTGGTGGCCCGATCGGGTGTCACCACGAGGTTCCCGGCCAGGTTCACCCTCGTCCTGGCCGCGAACCCGTGCCCGTGCGCGAGGGCGGCCGGCCCGGCCGAGGGATGTAGCTGCAGCCCGTCTACGCGCCGCCGGTACCTGGGACGGATTTCGGGTCCGCTGCTCGACCGGGTCGACGTGAAGATCGAGCTGGAGCCGGTGAGCCGTAAGGAGCTGCTGAGCGACAGGAACTTCGCCGAGTCGAGCCAGACCGTGGCGCTCCGGGTGATCCAGGCCAGGGACCGCGCCGCCCACCGGCTGCGCGGCACTCCATGGCGCCTGAACGCCGAAGTCCCGGGATCGGAACTGCGCCGGACCTGGCCGCCCGCTCCCGGTTCGCTAGCCGTGCTCGAGCGCTCCCTGGAGCGGGGCCTGATCACGGCGCGCGGCGTCGTCAAGGTCATCCGCGTCGCCTGGACCATGGCCGACCTCGCTGGCCGGCCACGCCCGACCAGCGACGACTGCGCCACGGCGCTCGGCCTGTGGCTCGGGGTGCGGCGGTGAGTCAGACGCTCCCGCCGGTCAAGCTCAGCGAGGAAAAGCTGGCCCGGGCCGCGTTCACCTACCTGGCCGAGCCTGGCGATCCCGCGCTCGGCGCCCTGCTCGGGATCTGCGAGCCCGCTGAGGTGCTGGCCGCGATCAAGGCGGACATGCTGCCCGGGACCGGTCCTGGATGCGGCGACAGCCCGGCGAGCAGGGCGGCGCTCGAACGCGCGCTCGGCCGCTGGCGGGTCCGGCTGCCCAGCCTGCCGGACGACGAGGGCATTGCGGGCGCCTGCCGCGACGGCATCAGGCTGATCTGCCCCGGGGACGCCGAATGGCCCGGCGCACTTGACCAGCTCGGCCGGGCCCGCCCGTACGCGCTGTGGCTGCGGGGGCATGCGGACTTGCGCTCGGCCTGCGTGCGTTCGGTGTCGATGGTGGGGTCGAGGGCCGCCACCGGGTACGGCGGGCACGTGGCCGGCGAAATCGCTGCTGACCTCGCCGAACGGGGCTGGGCGATTGTCTCGGGCGGCGCCTACGGCGTCGATGCCGCCGCCCATCGCGGCGCGCTGGCCACGGCGGGAACCACGATCGCGGTGCTCGCCTGCGGGGTCGATTACCCTTACCCGGCCGGTCACGCGGACCTGTTCGCGACGATCGCCGCTCAGGGCCTGGTCATCAGCGAATGGCCGCCGGGACGCTATCCGGCCAGGATGCGGTTCCTGGTCCGCAACCGGGCCATCGCCGCACTCGCTTGCGGCACCGTGATCGTGGAGGCGGGCGAGCGCAGCGGAGCCCTGAACACCGCACACCACGCTGCCCACCTGGGCAAGCCGCTGATGGCCGTGCCCGGCCCGGTGACCTCGGCCCAGTCCGCCGGATGCCACCGGATCATCAGGGAATGGGGTGCCACGTGCGTCACTCGCGCCGACGACATCATCGAGCTGCTCTCGCCGCTGAGCGTCCAGGATACGCTCGCGCCTGGCGGCGGCCTGGAGCCGGCGTCTTCGCCGGTCTCCGGACCGCCGGATGCGGACGCTGTGCCATCCCGCGACGACCTTGACACCGATAGCGCCAGGGTGCTTGACGCACTGCCCGCGCGGGGCGGCGCCGGAACCTCGACGATCGCGGTCGACGCGGGAGTGGACATCGATACCGTGCTGCGCTGTCTGGGACGGCTAGCCGGATACGGCTTCATCGAACGTGGCGATGGCGGCTGGCGCCTGCGCAGGCACGGCTGAGCCGCCCCAGCGCGCCGGGGCCGCTACGCGACCTCGGTTTCCAACTCGTCCTCGAACCTCATCTCGCTCCGGCGGCCTGCCTTGGTCCGTCGGCCGGCTTCACCCTCGACTTCACCCACGGCCTCGTCCGCGCCGCCGAACTCGAACTCGAGCTCGACGTTGCGCTCCCTGGCCAGCTGCTGCAGGCCGTAGCGCTCGACATGCTCCGGGTCGGTCAGGCTGATCGTCCGCAGTCCCTGGCCGGCGAGCCGCTCGTTGATCTCATCGAGATGGTCACCGACCAGTTGCTTCTCGGTGTCGGTGATCTTGCCCTTGTGCGGCTTGCCCGCGTGCTCGCGGGTCGAGTAGTCCAGGCGGTCCCCGCGTGAGCTGCCGTTGGCCGATGATCTCGTGCTGCGCCTGGCCGGCCGGGCGGCGGTGAGCAACTCGTCCATCGGGTTCTGCGTAGCCAGCTTGTCGAAGGCGTCAGCCTCCATGACGATGCGGCGCGGCTCGATGTCGTCCGGCAGGTACAGGTCAATGATCGCTACCCGCAGGGCGGCCTGCTCCATGGCCTCGGCTTCCTCGGTGAGTGCCTCGATTTCGACCGGGCCATCGCCGAGCTCGGGGTGCTCGTGCACCACGATGCGTGCCAGTGCGTCGTCATGCATGATGAGCTGGCCGCTCAGGTCGCTGAACCGGACAGTCTTCTGACCCATGCTCGATCCCTCTCTAATGCGCTGGTGCGAGCGCGTTCGGCGGCCTGGCGGCATTGCCGTCGCGATGCCCCGAGGCCCTGGTAGGTGAACGCATGGATCACCCTGCCGCACAGATCCCCCCATGTCAAACTTCAGTTCGATCGGCGTGTCCGTATACGAAATTATTCACGATTACCGTGTCACCTGGCCTGTCCGGGTGCACCGCCGATCCACGGTGCACACTGGGCCTATGAAGGACGCCGGGGAACTTGCCGAACCGCCCGGCCCGCTGCCGCCCGCGCTGGCCGCGGCACTGGCCGCCTTCGAGCGCTACCTCCGGTTGGAGCGCTCGCTGTCGCCGCATACCGGTCGCGCCTATGCCGGTGACATCTCCTCGATGCTCGAGCACGCTAGCCGCCAGGGCGTAGCCGCGCCTGAAGGCCTGGGCCTGCCCGAGCTGCGCGGCTGGCTCGCGATCCAGCACGAGTCGGGCGCGGCGCGCGCCACGCTAGCCAGGCGGGGCGCGGCGGCCAGGTCGTTCACCGCCTTCGCGTACCGCCGCGGCTGGCTGGCCACCGACCCAGGCTCCCGCCTCGGGACGCTGAAGACCCGTCGAGCCCTCCCGCACGTGCTGCGCCAGAACGAGATGGCGGCCGTGCTGACAGGCCTGGATAAGGCCGGGCGCCAGGCCGAGGCGGCCATCGCAGCCGAAGCGGCGGGCCAGCCGGCGGACGCGGCGAGCCAGCGAACCGAAGCCGCGGTAGCCCTGCGCGACGCCGCCGTGCTCGAGCTGTTCTACGCGACCGGGATCCGGGTCAGCGAGCTGTGCGGGCTGGACCCGGGCCACTTCGACCATGGCCGCCGCACCGTCCGGGTCAGAGGCAAGGGTGACAAGGAGCGCACCGTGCCGGTCGGCGTGCCCGCGCTCCGCGCGGTGAACCGCTGGCTGAC
>JBAUAY010000955.1:0-2840 GCA_049676235.1 Streptosporangiaceae bacterium | reverse complement strand
GCGTAGACGCCCCCGTGCTTGGGCCCATCACGTCGGCTGCGGTCTCCAGGAGAGTACGTACCTTGGCATCGCGGTACGCCGGGCTGCGAACGGCGTCTCCTTAGATCCCCAGCGAGGCGTTGTTGAGGAACGTGCGGCCGTTCACCTCGGCCATGTCGATCTGGCGCTCGACACCGTCGGTGAACGCGTCGAGACCGCCGATCACGGTGTGCCGGTCCACCCCCACGTCGAGCGCGAAGTGGTTGCGTGTGTCGGCTGGAACGCACACAAACGGAATGCCGTGCGCAGCCGCCACTGCGGCCACGACCGCCAGCGACCCGTCGCCGCCGGCCATGCCGAGCGCGTCTGCGCCGGCCGCCACGGCTTCCCGGGCCAGCGCGGACAGGTCTTGGCCCGGGGTGAGGATGACGGCCTCGATCCCTGTTTCCCGCGCCCGTTCGGCAAGCCCGGCGCGCGCGGACTTGCCGTCACCCGACCTCGGGTTGACGAACAGCACTGGCCGGCGCGGCGGATCGGCAGGCCGCCAGCCATAACGGGACAGCTGTCGCTGTGAGGGGTTCATCGCGGATGTGGGGAGCATGGACGAATCACGACGCCGGCGTCAGGTCCAGGCCACGGTAGCTCTCCAGCTCTCCGCACCTGGTATCCCCAGGGCCTGCGATCCCCGGAGCCGCGGCGACCCGGCCACCCGGCGTTGCTGACCGGAAACGCGGTCGGCGGCGTCGTCGCGGGTGTTACCACGTGCCGGTGTCCGGGAGGGGGAGGGCGGTGAGGCGGGCGGCTTCGTCGGCGGGGACACCGAGCATGCGCAGCTCGGCCTCGGCGAGCTGGTCGACGGTGGTCTCGGTGACGCGTTCCGGGTGCCGCTGGCGCATCCGGAAGAGCCCGAGCATGCCGCCGGTCGCGGCGCTGAGCGCGATCTCGGCATCGGGAACAGTGAAGCGGCCCGCGGCCCTCCCGGCCTCGATGTCGCGCAGGCCACGTGGCGCCAGGCCGATGGGGATGTCCAGGACGGCCAGGCCGGCGCCGGCGAGGAACCCGGCGATCTCCGGGTGGGTCCAGCCCAGCCGCCCGGTGATCCGCGTGCCGACGGCAAACAGCTCCGCCGGGTCGGTGATGCCGGCGCTGGCGCGGTCGATCAGCTGCCCCCAGCGTTCCAGCACCTCCTCCGAGGCGGTCGCGAACAGCTGCTCCTTGCTGTCAAAGTGGTTGTAGAACGACCCGAAGCCGATGTCGGCCTCCTCGGTGATCTCCTGGATGCTCGCCCGGTCCCCGCGGCCCTCGGCGATCAGCCGCACGGCGGCGTCGATGAGGGCCTGCCGCGTGCGGGCCTTACGCCGGTCCAGCCGCGACACCCTCGGCGCGCCGGCTGCCGGTACCGCCTCTGCCATCACTCCTCCTCCTGCTGTCCACCTGGCACCTTAGCGGCCACGCTGGCTGGTCATAGCCCGGCCGCGGCCGCCGCCTGCCGGTCGTTGCTCAGCATCCATCTTAGTGAACCCATCATCACTGCTGATAAGTTGTAACAAAACTGACTGTACCCGATCCGGCGCCGATGCGCATCTCCGCCACGGGCGTCTGGCTTCGCCGGTTGCGGCGAGGGGGTCCCGCGGGGCTACGCCGTGGAGCGCCGTTGCTCCCCGGGTGCTGTCTGTCCCGCCCGGGCGAGGAGCCGTGCTACCAGCAGGCCGAAGATGAACCCGCCGACGTGGGCGAAGAACGCCACGCCGCCCCCGTTCGCCGAGGCGCTGAACAGCCCGAAGCTCGCCTCGATGAGCTGGTACAAGAACCACAGCCCGAGGAAGATCCAGGCCGGGATCCGGACCAGGAAGATCGGGAAGATCCACGTCCGGATCCGCGACCCCGGGTAGAGCACGAAGTAGGCGCCCAGCACGGCGGCGATGGCGCCGCTGGCGCCCAGCTCCGGTACCCGCGCCTCAGCGGCCGTGCCGAATAGCAGGGTCATCGCGGCCTGCGTCATCATCGCGGCGAAGCCGCCGGCGAAGTAGAAGACGAGGTACAGCAGCGACCCGAAGACGTCCTCGACGTTCTTTCCGAAGATCGCCAGGAACGGCATGTTGCCCAGCATGTGATCCCAGCCGCCGTGCAGGAACATGGCGGTGATCCAGCTGAGGCCCCACGGCTCCGGCCCGTGGCAGGCGTTGTCGACCGTGCACGGGTAGAACGAGGCGTGGTAGACCGCCGTGTTGAGCTGCGGGAGCTCGTAGAAGATCCACACGGCGAAGTTGGCCACGATCAGCAACACATTGACGATCGGGAACCGTCGTGCGGGGATGCCGTCTGACAACGGAAGCATTTCAAGACCTCCGTCGGCAAGCTCTGTCGCCGGACCGCACGCCGGCACCGGCTCAGTGACACTGAACCAGGCCGGCGATCGGCTTGGCCCGGCTCAGGCCGCCTTCGTTTCCTGGTGAGGGGAGTGTGCCGACTGCAGGGTCTTGCCGGTGCGGCGCAGCTCGATGCCCTGCACCAGCATCCAGGTCCCGGCGATCAGGTTGAATAGGGCGAACAGCAGGGCGAGGGTGATCGCGCCGAGGCCGGGGCGGGCGCACAGCACCACGCCGAACGCGATGGTGACCAGCCCGCCCACGATGAACATGACCCGGGTCCCGGCCGGCTCGCCGGAGGCGAAGGCGGCGGAGAACTCGACCAGGCCGGCGATGATCGCCCATACGCCCACGATCAGCACCAGGACCAGCGCGGTGGGCCCCGGCCAGGCCAGCGCGATCACCCCGGCGGCCAGGTCGACCAGCCCGAGCAGCAGGTGCCCGATGACCGGGCCGGCGGTGCGGCTGCTGAACGCCCGCGCGGCCTGCAGG
>JBAUAY010000954.1:0-8307 GCA_049676235.1 Streptosporangiaceae bacterium | reverse complement strand
CTGCCGCGGCTCGCCGTCGGCTGGCGGCCCGCCGCGGTGGTGATGTCCGGCGCGGTCCTGGCCGTCTTGCCTATCGTGCCCAAGCCCCTGCCCGCCGCCGACATCACTCCGGTGCCGCCCGGCTGGTCGGCGGCGTTCGCCGCGCTGCGGCTGCCGGCGTCGGCCAGCGTCCTCGTCGTGCCCATTCCGATGTCCACCTTCACCGAACCGCTGCGCTGGCAGGCCGACACGGGCGAACCTGCCTCGCTGGTCGGCGGGTATTTCATGGGCCCGGCCTGGAACGGGCGCGGCTACATCGACGGGAACGGCACGCCGGCCGCGGGCCTGTACCTGAACGCCATCTGGACCTTTTCCCAGCGGGGCCTGCCGAAGGCCCTGTTGGGCGGGACCCCGCCCAACGCCTACCAGGGGTCGGCGGGCTACGTGCCCGTCAAGGTCGTGACCGACACGAAGATGCGGGAGCAGATCAAGGCCTGGCGGGTGTCGGCCGTGGTGGCGGTGGCCGAGTTGAACTCACGGCTAGGCCAGTACCTCACCGCCCTGCTCGGGCGGCCCGCCGTCGTGGCGGGCAATGTGCTCGCCTGGCGAACACCAGTTAAGTAACGTCTGGTGACAGATCAATTACCTATCGAAGTATAAGGTCGTGGCCCCGTAGGCCACGCCAGGCTGAGCGGTGCTCTCAGAGGTGATTCATAGGCTGGTCTCGGATTCATAACGACGGCAGAGGTCGTTCGGCAGGTACGCATAGCCGCGGCGGGCAGTGTGGTCACTGCAATCGATAAGGGGAAGCCGATAAGGAGGAGTTAACAATGACCATGCTGTGGATCAACGTGCTGCTGGCGATTCCGTTCATCGCACTGTGGGCCGGGATTCCCATGTGGCTCGTGCTGAAGCGGCCAGACGCCAAGCCGGCCATCGGCGCGGCACCCGCCGTCAGGACGCTGCCCGTGGTGCGCCACGAAGACGCCGGCTACCGCCGGGTCGCCTAGCCCAGCGTGCGGGGATGGTCAGGTTGGACGGGCCTTCCGGCCCGCGGTTTTGTGGTGTGAGAGGCTGCCGGGATGCTGGCGTTGAGCATCGCGTGCGCGGCGGCCGCGGTCGTGTGGACGTACCTGGTCGCCGGGCACGGCGGGTACTGGCGGACTAGCCAGTGGCTGCCGCCCGTCACCGGTGATCCCGATCCGTGGCCGGACGTGCTGGCGGTCGTCCCGGCCAGGAACGAGGCCGAGATGCTGCCGGCCACGCTGCCCGCACTGCTCGGGCAGGAGTATCCGGGGACGCTGACCGTCATCGTGGTCGATGACCGCAGTTCCGACGGGACCGCCGAGGTCGCGGCCAAGCTCGATGACGGACGGCCGCTGAAGGTGATCGCCGGGACGGCGGCTCCGCCCGGATGGGCGGGCAAGGTGTGGGCCATGGCCCAGGGACTCGGCGCGGCTGGCATCCCGGCGGCCGCGGGCGCCGACCCGGAGCCGGAAGGCTACGTGCTGTTCACCGACGCCGATATCGCCTTCCAGGCTCGTACGCTGCGCGATCTGGTGGCCGCGGCGGAGGCGGACGACCGGGATCTGGTCTCGCAGATGGCGCTACTGCGGACGGCCACCGGGTGGGAGCGCATTGTGGTCCCGGCCTTCGTGTACTTCTTCGCCCAGCTTTATCCGTTCCGGCGGGTGAACGTGCCCGGCTCGCGGACGGCGGCGGCGGCCGGCGGCTGCATGCTGGTACGCCGCGGCGCGCTGGAGAAGTCCGGCGGCCTGGCGCCGATCAGCGACGCCCTCATCGACGACGTGGCCATGGGCCGCATGATCAAGCGCCAGCGGGGCCGCTGCTGGCTCGGGCTGTCCCGCCAGGTGGTCAGCGTGCGCCCGTACCCCGGCCTCGCCAGCTTGTGGCAGATGGTGGCCAGGTCCGCCTACAACCAGCTGAACTACTCCCCGGCGCTGCTGGCCGCGACGATCATCGGACTGCTGTTCCTCTACGTCCTGCCCCCCGTCGGGGCGGTCATCGGGCTCGCCGTCCTGCTCTCCGGCGGGGCCGCGCCCCAGGATGTCGGCTCGGCGGCCCTGGCGGCCGGCGCGGGACTGGCGGGCTGGGCGCTCATGTCGCTGAGCTACCTGCCCATGCTGCGGCTGTACCGGCTGTCGCCGCTGCGCGCTCCCGGCCTGCCGCTGATCGCCCTGCTGTACGCCGGCATGACCGCCGACTCCGCCCGGCGTCACCACACCGGCCGCGGCGCGGACTGGCGCGGGCGCACCAACCACGGGTTATGCTGCGACCTTCCGCCCGTCCGGGCCAGCGGGGATGATAGGCGTGGCGGATGATCCAGCTAAGCAATGAGGCGAAGAAGGTGGACACGTGACGATCAGCGTTCAGGGTGTGGTGGCCCGCGGTAAGGGCGAGCCGGTCGAGGTGACAACGGTTCTGGTACCCGAGCCCGGCCCGGGCGAGGCGCTCGTCACCGTGCAGGCCTGCGGGGTGTGCCATACCGACCTGCACTACAAGCAGGGCGGCATCGGCGAGGACTTCCCTTATCTGCTCGGGCACGAGGCGGCCGGCGTGGTCGACGCGGTCGGGCCGGACGTGACCGAGGTAGCACCCGGCGATTTCGTCATCCTGAACTGGCGCGCCGTGTGCGGGCGGTGCCGTGCCTGCAGCCGGGGCCGGCCCTGGTACTGCTTCAACACCCACAACGCGAGCCAGAAGATGACGCTGGAGGACGGCACCGAACTGTCCCCGGCGCTTGGCATCGGCGCGTTCGTAGAGAAGACGCTGGTCGCGGCCGGGCAGTGCACCAAGGTCAATCCGGCGATCCCGGCGGCCGCCGCCGGCCTGCTCGGCTGCGGTGTGATGGCGGGCATCGGCGCGGCCATCAACACGGGCGGCGTGACCCGCGGCGACAGCGTCGCGGTGATCGGCTGCGGCGGCGTGGGCGACGGCGCCATCGCAGGCGCCTACCTGGCTGGCGCGCGGACGATCATCGCGGTGGACGTGGACGACAGGAAGCTGGAGTGGGCTCGCGGTTTCGGCGCCACCCACGTGATCAACTCCAGCAACGCCGACCCGGTCGCCGGGATCCAGGAGCTGACCGGCGGGTTCGGCGCGGACGTGGTGATTGAGGCCATCGGCCGGCCCGAGACCTACGAGCAGGCGTTCTACGCTCGCGACCTGGCCGGCACGGTGGTCCTGGTCGGCGTGCCGACACCGGAGATGCGGCTGGAATTGCCGCTGCTCGACGTGTTCGGCCGCGGCGGGGCGCTCAAGTCCTCCTGGTACGGGGACTGCCTGCCCAGCCGCGATTTCCCGATGCTCGTCGACCTGCACCTGGCCGGGCGGCTGCCGCTGGACAAGTTCGTGTCGGAGACGATCGCCCTGGGCGAGGTGGAAGAGGCCTTCGCCAAGATGGCCCGCGGCGAGGTGCTGCGCAGCGTCGTCATCCTGTGAACATCGTGATGCTGTGAACCACGCGGACCCGGAGACCGCCGCGGACCCCGCTCCGCGCATCGCGATGTGGTCGGGGCCGCGGACCGTGTCCACGGCGTTGATGCGGGCCTGGGAGAACCGGCCGGACACGGTGGTCGCGGACGAGCCGCTGTACGCCTTCTACCTGGACCGCACGGGCCTTGACCACCCGGGGCGGGACGAGGTGATCGCGAGCCAGCCCACCGACTGGCGGGTCGTGCTGGCCCGGCTGACCAACGCCCCGCTGCCCGCCGGGGCGGTGATCGGCTACGCCAAGCACATGACGCATCATCTGCTGCCCGAGGTGGACCGGGCCGCGCTCGCCCCGTTCAGGCACGCGCACCTGATCAGGGACCCGCGCGAGCTGCTCGCCTCCTACGCCAGGGTGCGCACCGAGCCGACGCTAGCCGACCTCGGCCTGGCCCAGCAGGCGGAGATCTTCGAGGCGTTCGGCGGCCCGGTGGTCGATTCCCGCGACCTGCTCGCCGATCCCGACGGCATCCTGCGCGCCCTATGCCAGGCGCTCGGCGTCCCCTTCGACGACCGCATGCTGGCCTGGCCCCCCGGCCCCCGCGACACCGACGGCGTGTGGGCACCACACTGGTACGACAGCGTCCAGTCCTCGACCGGCTTCACGCCCTATCGCCCGCCGCACGAGTCCCTACCCGCCCGCCTCGAGCCCCTAGCCGACCAGTGCCTGCCATATTTCTCGCGGCTGCACAACTACCGTATTACCAGCCTGGGTGGAAAATATGAGCGAGCCAAAGGCGGCGCCTAAAGGCGCCCCCGGAGGCGAGTGGAGGTACAGTGCTGCAGGTCTTCGATGAGCGCAACCGCGACCTCATCGTTAACGTAGCGGGCAGGCTCACGCACCGCGACCAGGCCATGGTGAGCCCGTTCGACTCGGTCGTCCAGGGCGGTGACGCGGTCTGGGAAGGACTTAGGCTGCACGCCGGGAAGATCTTCCGGCTGGACGAGCACCTGGCCCGCCTGCGCGCCTCGGCCCGGGCCCTGGCGTTCGGCCAGATCCCGTCCGACGAGCAGATCACCGAGCAGATCAGGCGTACGCTCGCCGCGAACGGCATGCAGGACGGCGTGCACATCAGGCTTACCCTCAGCCGTGGGGTCAAGCTCACCTCGGGCATGGATCCCCGGCTCAATCAGGCCGGGCCGACGTTGATCGTGCTGGCCGAGTTCAAGGACCCGGTGTACGACGCGGACGGCATCACGCTGATCACCGCGAGCGTGCGCCGCCCGGCGCCGGACTGCCTTGACCCGAAGATCCACCACAACAATCTGCTGCCGTCGATCATGGCCAAGATCGAGGCGAACGTGGCCGGCGCCGACGACGCGGTGATGCTCGACCATCGCGGTTTCATCGCGGAGACCAACGCCACACACATCTTTATGGTGACCGGCGGGACGCTGGTCACGCCGACCACGGTGTCCTGCCCGGAGGGCATCACCCGGGCCGCGGTGCTCGAACTGGCGGCCGCGGCCGGGATCGCCTGCGAGACGGGGGACTACACGCTGCCCAAGCTCTACACCGCCGAGGAGGCGTTCGTGACCGGCACCATGGGTGGCCTGGCCCCCGTGGTGTCCGTGGACGGCCGCACCATCGGCGACGGCACCCCCGGCCCCGTCACCAAGCGCCTGACGTCCTTGTTCGCCGATCTCACCGCCACCACCGGCACCCCTGTCACCTGACGGCGGGTGCCATGGCACGCACCACAGGCGTTCGGGATTAATCGCCCCTGATCTTTCCGTCCTCGAGTTCGAGGACGGAATCGGCGATGCTGATGAGGTTCGGGTCGTGGGTGGCGACCAGGGCGGTCACGCCCTCGGACTGCACGACGGTGCGCAGCAGGCGCATGATCTGCTTCGCGGTCTCGGAGTCGAGCTGGCCGGTGGGCTCGTCCGCGAGCAGCACCTCCGGGCGGCCGGCCAGCGCCCGCGCGATCGCGACCCGCTGCTGCTGGCCGCCGGACAGCTCGCCGGGCCGCTGCCTGGCGTGCTCGCCGAGGCCGACGATGTCCAGCATGAGCCGGACCCGGTCCTCACGCTCCTTCGGGGCCACCCCGGCGATCCGCAGCGGCACCCCGACGTTCTCCGCCGCGGACAAGATCGGGATGAGGCCGAACGACTGGAAGATGAACGCCACCGATGTGCGGCGCAGCGCCATCCGCTCGTGGTCCGACATGGCGGTCACGTCCCGGTCCGCGACCCGCACCCGGCCGCCGTCCGGCAGGTCGAGCCCGCCGACGATGTTGAGCAGCGTGGTCTTCCCCGACCCCGACCGGCCGCGCAGCGCCACCAGCTGGCCGGCCTGCACGGTAAAGGAGACGCCGCGCAGCGCGTGGGTCGCGGTGCGCCCGCTGCCGAAGGTCCGCGTCACCCCCTCCACGGACAGCATGTTCGTGGCGATGACGGGGCTGGGGGCGCTCACTGAGGATCCCGCCGGTCCGGCCAGACGCCGATGTGGTCGGGCTCGGTTTCCAGCCGTACCAGGTCCCGCATGCCGAGCGGTTCGGTCATCTCCCGCGGCAGCTGCAGCCGCCCGGCGCGGTCAAGCACTGCGTACTCCACCGCGTGCTGCGCCACGCCGCCGTCATCGCCGGTCGTCGCCTGCCGGTGTGTCTCCGCGCTGGTCCGGCCGTCCCTGATCGCGATGACCCGGCGCACCACCGACGACACCGCCGGGTCGTGCGTGACGATCAGCACGGTCACGCCCAGCTCCGCGTTCGCCTTCTGCAGCGCGGCGAACACCTCGGCCGCGGTGGCCGTGTCGAGCTCGCCGGTGGGCTCGTCGGCGAGCAGCACCTTGGGGTCGTTGACCAGTGCCACCGCGATGGCGGCGCGCTGCTGCTCGCCGCCTGACATCTGATCGGGCCTGCGCTGCAGGCAGTCGCCGAGCCCGAGCAGTTCGAGCAACTCGGCCGCGCGCGCGCGGCGGGTCCTGGCCCCGGCGCCCGCCAGCCGCATAGGCAGCTCCACGTTCTGCTGCGCGGTCAGGTAGGGCAGCAGGTTGCGCGAGGTCTGCTGCCAGATGAAGCCCACGGTCCGGCGCCGGTAGGCCAGCCGCTGCCGTGAGCTCATCGCCGCGAGGTCGTTGCCCCCGACCCGCACCGAGCCCGCGGTGGGCGTGTCCAGACCGGCCAGGATGTTCATCAGGGTGGACTTGCCGCTGCCCGACGCCCCCACCAGGGCGGCGATCTCGCCCTCGGCCACCAGCAGATCAAGCCCCTGCAGGGCCTGGACCTCGATCCCGGCCGCGACGTAGATGCGGACCAGGCGGTCGCAGACGATCAGCGAGCCCGCGCCGAAGTCGCGGTGCTGCCGCGCCGACTCCGCACCCAGGTCCGCGACGCTGGTACCCATTTTCGTCTCTCCTTTTCCTTCTAGTTTGCCCGCAGCAAGCCGATGATGTCACGACGGCGCAGCACTCTGGCCTCCGCGATCAGCGCGGCCAGGGCGAGTACCAAGATGGCGACGGCGGGCAGGCCGAGGGCGAGCACGTCGGGCTGGAACTGAACCGGGGCGCTGGTGCCGGTGAAGGCGGACAAGTCGATCGCCGAGCCGACCACGTGCGGCAGCACCACGGCGCACACGGCGCCGGCCACGATCGCGGCGAGCACGGCCGGCATGGCTTCGGCCATCACGAGCCCGGTGGCCCGTTCGTGCCCCATGACGGTCAGCCGGGCCAGGGTCAGCTCGCGCTCGGCCGATCCAAGCGCCAGCCCGAGGATCACGATGAACAGGCCGAACGCGGCAGCGGTGGCGATGGTGAGCGCGATGATCAGCTCGGCGCCGTGCTGCTGCGGTGAGCTGGCCAGCGAGGCGAGCACGGCGGTGCGGAAGGTGAGGATGCTGCCCGGGATCACCCTTTGGGCCACGGCGGACAGCTGGGCGTGATCGATCGCCGAGCCGCTGACCAGCACCGTGCCAGGCAGGGGTTGCCCGGCCGGGCCGGGCAGGGTCTGCAGCCGCATGACCACGAAGGCGCCGCCTCCTGGCTGCGCGGGAGTGTCGCTCAGAGTCCCCGCGACCCGCACTTTGAACGGTCCCATCGCGGTCAGCGTAGTCAGCTGTGTTGCCCCGGTGCCGAGGATGGCGGCGGCGGACGGCGAGGCCAGCACGGGCACCGTGGCGCCGAAGGGCATGATCCCGCCCGCCGCGGTGCCGATCTTGGCCGCCGGGAAGGCGGCGAACGGCGTGTCCGCGACTACGGCCGCGTAGCCGGCCGGGTCCACCGCGACCACTGTGATCGGCTGGCCGAACGGCGTGACCCAGTTCGTGCTCCAGACTGGGGTGGCATGACGCACGCCGCGGACCGCGGCGATCGCCTGCACCGCGGCGGAACTGACCGGCGGGGAATAGGGGCCCGGCTCGATGAGCACGTCAGCCCCGGTGGTATGCCAGGAGGCGGCGATCTCGCCGCGGGCGATCCCGGCGTTGACCATGCCGGCGAAGGTGGCCAGGCTGAGCGCGAGCACGAGCGCGAAGGCGGGCAGCACCCCGGTCAGCGAGGACCGGGCCGCCCGGGACAGCGCGACGAACCCGGTCGCGCCCGCACGGCGGGCCGACGCGGCGAGCAGGCCGCGGACGGCCAGTGGGTACAGCCGCAGCATGACCACGACGACCGGGATGGCCACGAGCACCGGCGTAAGGGTGAGGTACAGATCGATCCCGCTGCCCGCCGGCAGCCCCTGATTATGCAGCACGACCAGTCCGGCGACCGAGATGGCGCACGCGGTGATCTCGGCGACCGGGCGGCGCCACGCACGGGCGGACCGGCCGGTCTCGGCGCTGGTGATCCGGGCCGGGTTACTGGCCGGACCGGGCTTGCGG
>JBAUAY010000953.1:0-8700 GCA_049676235.1 Streptosporangiaceae bacterium | reverse complement strand
GGGCCGCAGCGGCGCTGGCGGGGGCATGCTCGCCGGGATACCCCCGACACCCGAGCTACTCGCCAAGGTCGACGCGCTGCCGCCGGCTAATGAGCTGCCGGGGGTCAGCCAGGTGGGGTCCCGCGCGGCCGACCCGCACTTCACGCTGCGCCGGCTGCTGCGGCCGATCGCCCTAGCGCTCTTCATCGGCCTGGTCCTTGACGGCCTAGACGCCGTGGCCGGCGTCGCCATGCCCGCGCTGGTCCGCGGTGGCGTCGACAACGGCGTCCTGGCCAAGGAATTTCATCCCATCATCGTGGTCTCGCTGATCGGGCTCGTGATCGTCTGCGCCGACTGGGTCATCAACGTGATCCAGACAAACGTGGTGGGCCGCAACGGCGAGCGGATGCTCTACACCCTGCGGGTGAAGATCTTCTCCCACCTGCAGCGGCTCGGCCTCGACTTCTACGAGCGCGAGATGTCCGGCCGGATCATGACCCGGATGACCACGGACGTGGACGCGATGGACACGTTCCTGCAGACCGGCCTGATCACCATGGTCAACGCGGTCCTGACGTTCGTCGGCGTGCTGATCGCGCTGCTGTACATCAACCTGCGGCTGGGCCTCATCCTGCTGACGATCATCCCGGTGCTGGTGGCAGCCACGCTGGTGTTCCGGGTGAAGTCCCGGGAGGCCTACACCGATGCCCGCGAGAAGGTCAGCATCGTCAACGCCGACCTCCAGGAGAACGTCGCCGGGCTGCGCACCGCGCAGGCATACCGCCGCGAGGGCCGCAACCAGGAGCATTTCGCTGAGCTGAGCGGCAGGTACCGCCGCTCCCGGTTGCGGGCGCAGCGCCTCATCGCGCTGTACTTCCCGTTCGTGCAGCTGCTCTCCACCGTGGCCGGGGCCCTCATCTTGTTCGTCGCAGCCGGCGAGGTGCACGACAAGACGCTGACGGCCGGCGGGCTGATCGCCTACCTGCTCTACATTGACCTGCTGTTCTCTCCCGTACAGCAGCTGTCTCAGGTCTTCGACGGTTACAACCAGGCCGCCGTCGGCTTGCGGCGGATCAAGGACCTGCTCCGGCGGGCGACCAGCACGCCGGAGGCCGCGCACCCGCGGCCCGCTGGCCGCCCGCGGGGCCAGATCGAGTTCCGCGACGTGCGGTTCCGGTACTCCGGCCAGCCGCAGGACGCGCTGTCGGGTGTGAACCTGGTCGTGCGGCCCGGCGAGACCGTGGCACTGGTCGGCCAGACCGGCGCGGGCAAGTCCACCATGGTCAAGCTGGTCGCGCGGTACTACGACGTCAGCTCGGGCAGCCTGCTCATCGACGGCACTGACGTGCGGGAGCTTGACCTGGCCGGTTACCGGCAGCAGCTCGGCGTGGTACCGCAGGAGCCTTACCTGTTCCCCGGTACGGTCAGGGACGCGATCGCCTACGGCCGCCCAGACGCGACGGACGCGGAGGTCGAGGCGGCGGCGCGCGAGGTGGGGGCGGTCGAGATGATCGCGCGGCTGCCCGGCGGTTTCCGGCACGAGGTGGCTGAGCGGGGACGCAACCTGGCCGCGGGCCAGCGCCAGCTGATCGCCCTGGCCCGCGCCTACCTGGTCGATCCGGCCATCCTGCTGCTCGACGAGGCGACCGCGGCCCTCGACCTGGCGTCGGAGGCGGCGGTCAACACCGCGACCGAGCGGCTCACCGCCAGGCGCACCACCTTGGTGGTCGCGCACCGGCTGACCACCGCCGCCCGCGCCGACCGCATCGTGGTGATGGAGTCAGGCAAGATCGCCGAGGCCGGCACCCACGACGAGCTGCTGAGGCGGGGCGGCAGCTACGCGGCGCTGTGGGCCGCGTTCACCGGGGATGTCGAGCTGGTTGCCTGACCAGGTCCGGCGCCGGCGGGGCGCCTTCTGGCGCCAGACGTTCTCCTCGCTGAAGGTCCCGAACTACCGCCTGTACTTCACCGGTCAGTCGATATCTCTCGCCGGGACCTGGATGCAGGCGACGGCGCAGTCCTGGCTCGTGCTGACCCTCACCCACTCCAGCACCGACCTGGGCTTCACGGTGGCCCTGCAGACCCTGCCCGTGCTGCTGCTCGCCCCCTACGGCGGCGTGGTCGCCGACCGGGTGGACAAGCGGCGGCTCATGATCGTGCTGCAGATCGCCATGGGCTTCCAGGCCCTCGCGCTCGGGCTGCTCACCGTTCTCGGAGCGGTTCGCTTCTGGCAAGTCTGCGCGCTGGCCGTCATCCTCGGCCTGAACAACGCGTTCGAGAACTCCGCCCGGCAGGCTTTCGTCCGGGAGATGGTCGGCCAGGATGAGCTGCGCAACGCCATCACGCTGAATTCGGTGACGGTGAACGCGGCCCGGGCGGTCGGGCCCGCCATCGGCGGCGTCCTCATCGCCACGGTCGGCATCGGGGTCTGCTTCCTGCTGAACGCAGCCAGCTTCGCGGCCGTCGTCATCTCCCTGCTCATCATGGACCGGTCCGCCCTGCGGCCGAGCCCCCCGGCTGGGCGGGCTAGGGGGCAGTTGCGGGAGGGCCTTCGCTACGCGGCACGCACTCCCACGATCGCCATTCCGCTGGCGATGATGGGCCTGGTCGGGCTGCTGGCCTATGAATTCCAGGTCACGCTCCCGGTCCTCGCCCGGCAGACGTTCCACGGCGGCGCGGAGGCCTACGGCTTCATGACCGCGGCGATGGGGGTCGGGGCGGTGATCGGGGGGCTGTTCACCGCCGCGCGGGGCCGGACCGGACTGCGGCCGATGATCATCGCCTCGGCCGGTTTCGGCGCGGCGATCCTGGCCTGCGCATTCTCCCCCGTTCTCGGCCTTGCCTACGCCGCGCTGCTGTTCGTCGGCTGGGCGAGTGTCTCCTTCATCGCGATCGGCAACTCCACGATCCAGCTCAGCGCGGAGCCGAGCATGCGCGGGCGGGTGATCGCGCTGTGGCAGGTCGCCTTCCAGGGAACGACGCCGATCGGCGGCCCGGCGATCGGCTTGATCATCGCCGCAACCGGCCCGCGCACCGGCCTCGCCGTCGGGGGAGCGTCCTGCCTCGTGGCCGCGCTCGGCGGCATCGCCCTGGCCCGGCGCTCCCGCCGGTCACCACCACCGCAGGTAACCCGGCACGAGCATCCGTCGTCGGCCGGCCCCGGCACCGCCGTCCCGGCCGAGGACCCTGTCTGGTGAAGCGACGGCACGCCGCCATCAGGGCGCTGCAGTGCCCGCGCCGCGCCGGTCGCGGACGGCGGCCACCGCCTCCTGCTGGCTGAGTCGGGAGCCAGCGGCGAATACCTGCTCGAACTGGTCGGGCCCCAGCACCTGGCGGACCTGGGCGATCATCTCAGCCTCGCCTCGCCGCATCAGCGGCCAGGCCCGCAGGCCGACCCGTCGGCGCAGGCCCTCGGCCGCCCCCACCAGCAGCGCCGTTCGCCCGGGGTCACCGTCCACGAACTCCAACCGGGCGAACGCGGCCAGGCACAGAGTCACGCTGCGAGTGCTATGGGCCGCCAGACTCAAATCCAGCCCCTCATCCATCGGCGCCCGGGCCTCCTCCGGCCTGCCTTGCGCGACGGCCAGAATGCCCAGATACACCCGGGAGACGGCGGCGAGCCAGGAGTTGTCGAACCGCTCCGCCAGGTCGCGCATCTCGGTCAGGTGGAGCAGGGCGTCGTCGTAGCGGCCGACGGTCATCTCCACGAGGCCGGCGGTGTAGGCGGCCAGAGCGGTCCAGAACGGCTCGTCCTGGCCACGGAGCTGATCCAGGGAGACCAACAGCCCCTGTAGGGCGCCGTCGAAGTCGCCGACGATCCCCGAGGTCCACGCCATGATCAGCTGGGACACAGCGCGGAGGTAGGGGTCCCCGAACCCGTCGAGCAGCGGCGCCAGACGCTCGCGGGCCGCCAGCGCCGCTTCGTCGTCGCCTACCTCGACGCTGGTGGCTACCGCCGTCCACGCCAGTTCAGCCTGGGCATGGAGGTCGAAGGAGTCGGCGGCGGGCAGCAGCTGTTCGACCCAGGCGCGGGCTTGGCCCAGATGGTCGCGCAGGAACCAGAAGAGCCACAGGACCCGGAACAGGTGGGGCAGCGGCTTGGTGTCATGGGCCAGGTACCAGCGCACAGCGGCGACCAGATTGCCTTCCTCGGCGTCTAGGCGCTCGCACCCCCCGCGCTGGCCGGCACCGCGCAGCGGCCGGTCGGCCTGCTCGGCCAGCGTCCGGTAGTAGTCGGCGTGCCGACAGCCGATCTCGGCGGCGTCGGGCCTGGCCGCCAGCCGCTCGGCCACAAACTCGCGGATGGTCTCCAGCATCCGGGGCCGGGGGCCGTCGCCGGCGGGGTCGAGGTAGATCAGGCTGTGGCGGGCCAGTTCCTCAGTCAGGTCCAGCGTCCGGTCCTCATCCAGGCCGGCTACCTGGGCGGCGGCCTCGATAGGCCAGCCGTCCACGAACACCGCCGCGACCTCCAGCAGCGACCGCTCATCGCCGTCCAGCAGGTCTACGCTCCACTCCACCGTGGCCCGCAGGGTGCGCTGCCGCTCGGGCATGTCCACCGCGCCCGTTCCCAGCGCGTCCAGCGACCTGGCCAGCCGGCCAAGCAGCGCGCCGGGGTTGAGCAGCCGGGTGCGGGCGGCCGCCAACTCTATCGCCAGCGGCAGACCCTCCACCCGCCGACAGATCTCCGCCATCGCCGCCGCGTTGCTCTTAGTGAGGGCGAAGCCGGGGCGCACCGCACGGGCCCGATCCACGAACAGCGCCACCGCCGGCGAGGCCGCCAGCTCCGCCACCGGCACGCCGGTGGGGTCAGCGGGCAGCGGCAGCGGCAGCACCGGGTATTCCCGCTCGGCCCGCAGCCCCAGCACCGTGCGGCTGGTCGCCAGGATCACCGCGCCACGACAGCGGGCCAGCAGCGCGTCGAGGTCGCGGGCGGCGTCGACCACCTGCTCGAGGTTGTCGAGGATGAGCAGCCACTGGTCGTCGCCGAAGTACTCGACCAGGGCCTCCAGTGGCGAGCCCGTCCCCGCCAGCTCAGCCCCTACCGCCCGGGCGACGGCCGGCAGCACCAGCTCAGGCTGGGTGACCGCCGCCAGCGGAACGAACGCGGTCCCCGCCTCGAAGCGCTCAACCAGCCGCTCGCCCACCGCCACCGCCAGCCGGGTCTTGCCGATCCCACCCAGCCCGGTGAGGGTCACCAGTCGCACACCGGGTCTCCCGGCCAGCTCGGCCACCTCTTCGATGGCCTCCTCCCGCCCGACCAGCGAGGTCGCGTCCACTGGCAGCGGGCGCGGCTTGCGCGGGCTCGGCAGTGCCGGAGCAGCGGCTGAGGGGCCGGCGGCGAACCGCTCGCTCAGCAGCATCGCCAGGTCGTCGCGCACCAGCCGGCCCAGCTCCGTCGGTGTCCGGAAGGTGCGATAGGAGACCGAGGCGCCCGCCTCGATCCGGGCCAGCAGGTCAGCCAGCCGCGGCTCACGGTCAGCCGCCGGCGCCTTGACGTACAGCAGCCGGGGCAACGCCTGGGACAGCTCGAACTCATCCTCCAGACCCGAGACCTCCATGCCTGGCCCGACCCACCCGTACCGCTGCCAGTACAACCCGACGAACACATCGCTTTGCGCCAGGTACGCCCGGTACAGATCCTGCGGCGGGTGCGGCCGCGCCCCCACCTCGAACATCACCGGCGTCAGCCGCAACGCCGAGATAGCACGCGAGACCGCCCGCCGCTCCGCGGCCAGCTCCTCCAGCGTGGAACTCACGAACACCCGCAGACGCCGGTCCGGAGTCCGGATGACCATGTCCTCCGGCAGCCCCTCGTTCCCCGATCGCTCCCTCTGAGGTTCCACCATGCAAGTCTCGACCGAGCCGGCCCGCGCTGGCAACACCAACGCGGCGGTCAACCTGACCGTCAGTGAGCGGGTTGGAGTGCGACGCGTTCAGACGCTGGCATCCTCCTGGCCTGCGGTAATCCGACCTGGCGTGATGCCATCAGACGAAACCGCCAGGCATGGCACGCGATAAGTGACGGGTTCGGATCTTCTAGGTACCACGTTTCCCCAGCTCAGCGGTACATTCTGATCATGTCATCCGGGCGCTGGAGTGGGGCTGAGCCGATGCCGGACGTGGTGATCGCCGGGTACGGTCCGGCCGGGGCGGCCGCCGCGATCGCGGCCCATGACGCCGGGCGCCGCGTGCTCGTCCTCGAATCGGCCGGCCGGGGCGGCGGCAACGCCCGCTACAGCGGCGGGTTCCTGTTCGACGTGCCGGACGAGGCGGCCGTGGCTCACCTGGACGCGCTCTGCTTCGGCCGCACGGACCGCCGGGTGCTCAGCGCTTACGCGGCCGGCCTGCACGAACTGGACGACTGGCTGCGCTCGCTGGGCGGGACCACCGCCCCGTTCGAGCCGCCGCCGACCCGGCTGCCTGCCCCGTTCCCGTCCTGGCCGCACCTGCCGGGAGGGCAGCGCATCCGGTACCGGACGGTGGCCGACGGCACCGGCCGCCGCGGTGAAGCGCTGTGGGACCTGCTGGACGCCGCCGTGCGGACGCGTGGCATCGAGGTGCGCTACCGGACCACCGCGGGGCGCCTGGTGCTCAGCCCCGACGGGGCGGTCACCGGCCTGGCCGCCCGCCACGCCGGAGAACCGGTCCTTTATGAGACAGCCGGCGGGGTAATCCTCGCCTGCGGCGGATTCGAGGCCGACCCGATGCTGGCCGACGCCTACCTCCCGGTCGGCCCGTCCTGGCCGGTCGGCCATCCAGGGAACACCGGCGCCGGGCTGATCATGGCCCAGCAGGCCGGTGCGGCGCTGTGGCATATGTACGGTTGTTTCGGCTGGTTCGCGTTCCGCACCCCGGAGTTCCCGGCGCCGTTCGCGGTGGACTTCTTCGCCGCCAGCCACGTGTTCGTGGACGCCGACGGCCGCCGGTTCGCCGACGAGACCGGTTACGAGGTCCATGACCGGCTCCGCGCGCTGCTGACCTACCTGCCCCGCAACCCGAACCGGCCCCGGCTGCCCAGCTGGGCGGTGTTCGACGAAGCGGCCCGGCTGGCCGGCCCGCTGAACGGCCTGCTCGGCACGCCGAATGATTACGCCTGGAGCCCGGATAACTCGGCGGAAATCGGCCGCGGCTGGATCATCCGCGGCACCAGTCCGGCGGAACTGGCCGGGCCGATAGGCGTGGATCCCGAGGTCCTCACGACCACCCTGGAGCAATACAACGCATCCGCCCGAGCTGGCCGTGACGAGGCGTTCGGCCGGTCGGCGGATACGCTCACGCCGATGGACCTCAGCCAGCTGTACGCGATCCAGACCTGGCCGGGGATCGCCGGTACCACCGGCGGCCCGCGGCACGACGAGCGGGCCCGGGTGCTGCGCCCGGACGGCCGGCCCATCCCCGGGCTCTACGCGGCCGGGGCGGTCAGCCTGGCCTGGGGGCACCTGATCGAGCACGGCGGCGGCCTCACCGACGCCATGGTGTTCGGCCGGATCGCGGGCGCTGAGGTCGCCTGCCGCGCCGCGCAGGCCACCACCTCGACGGTGGCCGAGGCATGACCGAGCCCGTTCGGCGTGTGGCCGTGGTCACCGGCGGTGCCGGTGCTATCGGCGCCAGCATCGTGGCGGCCCTGTCCGCCGCGGGCCACCAGGTGATTACTTTGGACCGAACGGGTGACCTTCCCGTGGATCTCGCCGACGATCAGCAGGTACGGGCGGCGGCGCAGCGGATCCTCGGCCAGCCTGGCCGCTGTGACGTGCTGGTCCACGCGGCGGCCGCGTTCGACCGGGCCGACCTGGCCACCGTGGACCTGGCCATCTGGCGCCGGGTGCAGGCGGTCAACGTGGAGTCCGCGCTGCTGCTCGCCCAGGCCTTCGTGCCGGGCATGGCCGCCCGCGGCTTCGGCCGGATCATCTTCGTGGTCTCCGATACCGTCTGGGCGCCGCCCGCCGCGGACCTGCTGCCCTACGTGACCAGCAAGGGTGCACTGGTCGCCCTGGCCCGGACACTGGCCGTGGCGCACGGCGCCGACGGGATCGCGGTCACCTGCGTGGCCCCCGGGCTGACCGCGACCCCAGCGGCCCAGGCCGGGATGCCCGCCGCCGCCTTCGAGGCTGTCCGGGCCCGCCAGGCACTTCCCCGCACGCTGCTGCCAGGCGACGTGGCGGCCACGGTCGCGTTCCTCGCCTCGGACGGCGCCGCTGCGCTTACCGGCCAGACGCTGTGCACCGACGGCGGCCTGGTGATGCGCTGACCGCCCGGGGAGATGGCGATCCGCGTCAAAGGGACGGGGCCTAGCACACGGTTACTGTGGGCGCTTCCAGAACGCGTGGTCGGCGGCAGGGTCGACACCCCCGGACGGTGCCTCCGGGGCACCGTCCGGGGGATCCTGGGCCGCGAACCCGGTCAGCAGGCGGATCGCCTCCGCCCAGAGCGCGTCAAGTTCGGCGCCGCGTGGCGACCCGGGCTTGTCGCATTCCCTGAGCTTGCCGGCCAGGGCAGTCAGCCCGGTTAGCCGTCCGGCGGCGGCCGGATCTCCGGTCAGCCAGGCGAGCAGCGCGTCGATGCGGGTGGCCAGATCAGCGAGAATCCGGACACGTTCAGCATCCGGCACGTGATGCGCCGTACGCAGCGCGGAGACCTCGTCTGCTATCTGGCGACGAGCCTGGACGAGGCGGTCCGCGTCGCCCACGCGCCCGGCGCCAAGGCCCTGGTAGCTTGAGCGGA
>JBAUAY010000952.1:0-6668 GCA_049676235.1 Streptosporangiaceae bacterium | reverse complement strand
CTGTGCGGGCGCTACGTCACCGGGCCCTATCGCTTCACCGAACTCGACGGCGCCTCGCACTGGCTGCCCGAACAGGCCGCCGACCAGGTGGCCGCGCTGTTCGCGGAGCACTTCGCGGCGACACCCTGACAGCCGGGCAGGTCGACGAACTCCGACCAGGAAATCCCGGAACCCGCCGGCGCGATTACCTGTCGTTATTACCGGTCGCGACATTCATCCTGCCGCCTGCATCCGACCGAAGTAAAAATAAACACTGGCATTCCTATGTTCATTGCCCAGCAGTTAATGCCGGACGCGTTAACTGCTCCTCGGACATCCTCATCTGCCGCGCTCCGCGCGTTAGCTTAAGCCGTTGGCGGGCCACCGCTTAGCGATTGCTGTATGCAGAACTTGTTGCCATCAGGGTCGGCTAGGAGCATCGGGCTAGGCTCGCCGGCCGAACAGGCCTACGCTTTCACTGGAATGATCGGTCCCCTGGGCTCACCTGCCGTCGGGAGAGCCGCCGGGCGTTCGACGGACCCCAGAGGACTGCCTGACCAATTCCCAGGCGAAGGAGATCTTCCGATGCCACTGTACATGTACCAGGCCGCCTACACCCCGGAGTCGATAGCGGCACAGATCAAGGAGCCACGCGACCGGCTCGAGGCCGTCAGGCCAGCGCTCGAGGCCCTCGGGGGCAAGATCGTGGTGGGTGGCTATCCGTTCGGCGAGTACGATGTGCTCGTCGTGATCGAGGCACCTGATGACACGACTGCCGCCAGCTTTGCCCTGGCGGTCGCCGCCGGCGGTGCCGCCAAGTCGGCCAAGACCACCCGGTTGCTGAGCGGACAGGAATGGATTGAGTCCTTGCGGAAGGCGCAAAGTTCTCAATACCGGCCAGCGCGGTAGCCACGCGGTCCGCTGCGGCTAGGTTCGCCTGCCTTTAGCAGCAAAGCCGTGACTTCCCCGCAGGTGCAGGTACCTGAAGCGTCACCAACCCTCGCATCGGGCCGTGCCGCCGCGATGGCTGATCGCAGCGGGTCAGGCCGGGGGCCAGGCTTCGAGTTCGGCGGACGGGTAGACGATGCTGGTCGTCGCAGACTGAGCTGGTGGTCCTGTTCCGCCTGAGCGGCGATGTGGGCTCGGAGAACCTCAGCGCGATCCGTCCGCTGCTTACCCGGCTCGTCGATGGCCAGGTCACGTCCAGCCCGGAAGGCTGGCACGTGGAAGGCGTGATGGAGGGCGACGATGCCCGCGACGTGAATCGCCGGCTGCTCTCGGCTCTGCGGCGGGTCGAGCCGCGCGGTTGCGTGCCGAATGAACCGGAGGTGGCGTCGCCTGCCGGATTCTGATTACGTACCCACGGCCGAACGACCCACTTGACCGGCATCCCGTCAGGACTGGCGACACGGGCGATACGGAAGGCCAGCCCGCGGCCGGTGCTCACCCGGCCGGATGCCCGCCGGCCGCATCGGGCGCTGAGCGGCGCCCACCGTACTCCGAGGTCATACTCTCGTGCCGCGAGTGGTGCGGGTATCTGCCGATGAGGGCGCAGCGCGGATCTGAGGTGAACGCAGACGGGACTGTTCCGACCAGGTGGTGCGTCAGCTGCCCTGTACGGCGGCCAGTATGAGATCGGTGGTCTCCTGCGGGTGGCTGATGAAGGCCACGTGGGAGCTGCTGACCTCGACCGTGTGCGCGCCGGCCCGGGCCGCCATCGCCCGCTCCGCGACCGGCGGGATCGCGTTATCGTTGCTGGCGACCATGTACCAGCTCTGCAGCGTCTTCCAGCCCGCCGGACCCGACGGCGTGCCCAGGCACGCCAGCGTCACCGGCCGCTGGCTCACGGCCATCACGGCCGCCAGCGCATCCGGCAGGTCGGCGCAGAACTGCTCGTGGAAGAACTCGGGGTTGATATAGGCGTCGCCGTCTCCGTCGGGCATGCCGGGGTAGGGACGCACGAGGAGGTGGCCGGCCAGGTCGTTCGATGCTCCGTCGAGCGCGCCGGCCGCGGCCAGCGTCTCACCCTCATCAGGCGCGTACGCCGCGATATAAACCAGGGCGCGGACGTTCGGCGCGCCGACACTCGCGTTGGTGATCACCGAGCCGCCGTAGGAGTGCCCGACGAGCACGACCGGGCCCTGGACCGTGCTGAGGAAAGTGCGCACGTAGTCGCCGTCGCTGATCACGCCCCGCAGAGGATTCGCCGGCGCGTACGCGCGGTAGCCCAGCGCGGACAAGCGCTGGATGACTTCTGACCATCCGGAGGCATCGGCGAACGCACCGTGAATCAAGACGATGGCCGGCTTGGCATCTGGCTCCATCATGGCCCCCCGCCAGCAGGCAATCGGTCATGGACAGCATCGCGCCTGCGCGCACCGGATGTCCATACCGGCCCTTCTCCCGCGGCAGCCTGAACAGCCGATCTCGGTACGATCCCTCGTCGCATGCCGCGACAACGTGTCACAAGTGCCGGACGCACGCTTCTGCAGCAAAAGTGCGCGCGCCACGTCAGGCGCGATCTAGCCAGAGCCGGCCGACCCGTTTGTGTCCAGCATCGGCGGCCACCTCACCCGACGGCGACCTCCAGGCAGGCCACTCGGTACCGACTCGACCCAGCTGGCACCAGGTTACGTCCACAGATGGCATCACGCTGAGTGATGGAGAAGGTCGGGAGAGAACGCGCAGTGCCGCCGATCTGCATCGTCAAGGAGCAAGATCGAACTATGGCGGGCAGCGCGCGTAGCGGACGTTCTGTCGCACCGGGGAGCCAGCGGGAGATAAGGATCCTCGTGGTTCCTTGGGTCGTGTCGTGGATTGCGTCTGCCGAGTGCCGGATGCTGGGATTATTCCTATCGTTACCGGACCGGCGGGGCGCTGCCGGTGGTCACCAGCTGGTTAGTTGCCGTGGCCTTCTGGATGCGGCACCAGGCGGCGCGGTCGAACCGCAACTGTGTCGCTTGGGGCGGGTCCGCGTGCTGACGTCCTGGCAGACCGGGAGAGCGGGCTTGGGAACCTTACGGCTATGACCGGCGGTCAGCGGTGCAGGTTTCACCTGTCCGGGCCGATGCCCGTCATCGGGGGCTGCGAGGCCTGATGCATCTTCAGGTGCCGGAGGCCTCGCAAGCCCACGACGCCGGCGGCGACAAGGATCAGGCCGGCCAGAAGCAGGGCGAGCTCGAAGCCCCGAAGGAATGACGCAACCGCCGGGTGGAGCGCGTTCTGCCCGACGGACGCGGCGACCCGATGGACCTGGCCGCCCGCGACGTCGGCGCCGAGCTGCGCCGCCGGCTGCCGTTCGGCCGGCGGCAGCGATCCGGCGCGCCGGTGCCAGTCGGCCAAGATCGCGGTGCCAGCGATGGAGCCCAAGATCGCCAGCCCCATGGCCGTGCCTACCTGGCGGCAGGAGTTGAACAGGGCGGAGCCGATCCCGGATGATCCCGCGGGAACCTCGGCCATGGCCGCGGCCGAACCCGCCGGGACCATCAGGCCGAAGCCCGCTCCCACCACGATGTAGCACGCTGCCGGCCAGGCAAACGGTGTCGTCGTGCTCAGCTGGCTCATCCCGAGCGTGCCCGCGGCGGCGGCGAAGCAGCCCGCCCCCACCGCCCAGGCCACCGGCAGCCATCGTGCGAGCCGCTTCCCGAGCCGGGCCACGACGAAGTACGGGATGCAGAAGAACAGCCAGGACAGGCCGGTGCGGAGCGCGGACCACTGCTGGACGTTCTGGAAGAACAGCGTGACGTAGTAGATGAATCCCGAGAAGGCCAGGTAGGCCAGGAGGTACACCGCGCAGGCCCGGCCGAAGCCCGGGGCTCGCAGCAATGCGGGTGGCACCATCGGGGCCGCGGCCCTGCGCTCCCGCGCAGTGAAGACGGCCAGGACCGCGACGCCGCCGGCCACGCAGACAGCCACCACCGGAGAATGCCAGCCGGCGTCAGCGGAGTCGACGAACCCGAAGGTCAGCAGCAGCAGGCCGGAGGCACTTAGCGCCACGCCCGCGACGTCGAAGGAGCGGGGGACCGGCTCCCGGGACTCGGTGACCGCCACCAGGCAGATGGCCACGGTGACAACCCCGATCGGGACATTGACCCAGAAGATCGATGACCAGGGAAACACGCTGAGCAGCACGCCGCCGAGCACGCTGCCGCCCGCGACGGCCAGGCCGCTTACCGCGGCCCACAGCCCGATCGGGCCGTCCCTGGCCTCCGGAGGATAAGCCTCGGAGATCAGCGACAGGGTCAACGACGACATCACGGCGCCGCCGATTCCCTGGATCACCCGGAAGCCGATCAGCATGGCACCCGAAACCGACAGCGCGCAGCCGACTGAGGCCAGCGTGAACACGGTGACCCCGCTCACGAAAATGCGCTTGCGCCCGAAATGATCACCCAGCGCGCCGCCGGTTGGTATCAGGGCGGCCAGGGCCAGGGCGTAGCCGCTGACCACCCATTCCAGTTCCGCAGGCAGCAGATGCAGCTCATGCTGCATGGCCGGAAGGGCAACGCTCACGATCAGGACGTCGAGCACCATCATGCCCTGAGCCAGGCACGCCACCGCAAGGGTCAGCCGCTGTCTGGGCCTGGTCCCCGCGGTCATAGCCACAGCCTGCCTGACGTGCCCGGCCCGGCACCACCCGCCTCACCCTCGGTACCATCCGGTCGTTGATCAGCGCCAGCCTGCGGGCCCTGGACGCGCCGTCCCGGGGGAGGCCGCCTGGGCGCAGGTCCCGCCCCGGATCAAGCACCGGGCCGACGGCCCGGCTCACGATGCGCCCAGCCCGGCGCGCCCGGAGTGGCGACCTGGTGAGCGCACAGCTGGTGCTCACCCATCTCGCCGGCCCATGTGCTGTGCTGCGGGCGATGCGGGCACAATGACCCCGGGAGCGCCGGCCAGCAGTACGCCCCGGGCAGATGGCGGCTGGCCCGGAGATCGGAGGATGCGCAGGACGGGTCCCGAGCGGCACGGCGGGCTGGCGGACGTGCTCGATGACCACCTGGCGGCGGAGTTCGCCAGCAGGGACCCGGACGCCACAATGGCGACCATGACCGGCGACCCGTACCCGGACTGGCCTGGTCCCGCCTGACTAGCACACCGCCACGGCCCGCACGGCCAAGGCCGTATCCACTCAATTGCGCCGGGCGGTGATCACCTGGCATGGCTCAGCCTGTCGCACAAACCCTGGCCAATGCCTCAGCACCACAAGATCTAGCACTGCCATGGGCAGGTGTCCCAGATATAGGGGTCGAGGAGGTCCTCGTGCCGTTTACGCGACAGGCTGGGCTATGCAGCCCGTACCAAATGGATTGATCTGCGTGTTGCCACTGCCTGCGACCTGCGAACCGTCTGATTTTACGGTTATCGGGCTGTCCGGAGCGTGAGGGAGAATGAGATCATGGCTTCGGATTCCCTACGGCCAGTGACCCTTGCCGAGTTGGTGGCGACGCTGTCGCTTGTGGCGGACCTTGGGATGGGGCGGCCTATGGAACGGGTGCTGCGCCAGACCGTGGTCGCCATGCGGCTGGGGGCGGCGGCCGGGATGGATCGGGCGGCCTGCTCCTCAGCGTACTACGCCTCGTTGCTGACCTGGGTGGGCTGCGCCGTCGACACCGCCGAGGTGGCAGCGCTGTTCGGTGATGAGATGGAGTTGTATGCGGAAACCCATGAGGAGGATCTCGGCGGTGTCAGCTTGGCGGTCTTCGTCGCACGTCATCTCGGCCGCGGCCAGTCGGGGTTCCACCGGATCGGGATGGTCGGGACGTTTCTAGCGACCGCAGGCCGGTCAGCGCGGCGGCTCATGGAGGAGCATTGCCAGGAGGCAAGCGATCTTGCCGGCTGGCTGGAGCTCGGCCCTGCGGTGTGTGAGCCGCTGCTGCAGGCCTTCGAACGGTGGGACGGGAGGGGCGTGCCGGGGTTGACCGGCGCCGATGGTCTGGCTCCCGCCATCCGCCTGGTCCACCTGGCCGACAGCATCGAGGCGTTCCACCATGTCGGCGGTGCCGAGGCCGCGCTGCGTGTGGCCCGTGAGCGGCGCGGCACGCAGTTCGATCCGGGCCTGGTCGACTGCTTCTGCGCCCGGCACGCCGAGATTCTCGACGGGCTGGGCGGCATCTCGGCGTGGGAGGAGGTGATCGCGCTCGACCCGCGGCTGGGTGCGGCGTTGAGCGACGATCAGCTCGACCGGGCCCTCAGCGCCTTCGCCGACTTCAGTGATCTCAAGTCGCCGCTGCGCCTTGGCCACTCCCGGGGCGTGGCCGAACTGTCCGTGCAGGCTGGCGCTGCACTCAGGCTTCCCGTAGCCGACGTGGTCATGCTGCGCCGCGCGGCGCTGGTGCACGACATCGGCATGATCGGCATTCCCAGCGGTGTCTGGGACGAGCCGGGCGGATGGAGTATCTCCCAGCGTGAGCGGGCCCGGACCCACCCGTACCTGACCGAACGGATGCTGGCCCGCACGCCGCTGCTGGCCCAGGCCGGGCACTGCGCGTCGCTGCACCACGAGCGGCTCGACGGCTCCGGCTACCCGCACGGGCTGCGGGGCGATGCCATCTCGCTGCCGGCGCGGATCCTCGGCGCCGCCGACGTCTACAACGCCCTGCGCCAGCCTCGTCCCCACCGCCCGGCGCTCGAGGCCGGCGAAGCCGAGCGGACGGTGCGCGACGAGGTGCGCGCCGGGCGGCTCGACGGCG
>JBAUAY010000951.1:0-14709 GCA_049676235.1 Streptosporangiaceae bacterium | reverse complement strand
GCGGTGATCAGGCCGGGCGGCACCGGGCCGGCCGCCACCGGCAGTGCGCTGATCGCTGCGTCCAGGTCCAGGTGGCCTCGGCTGCCCGGGCTTGCCGGGAGCTCGAGGTAGCCCGCGGCCCAGTAGGCCAGGCCCCGGGCGAGTTCCTCCAGCCGCTCACTGGACTCCGATGCGGCCAGGCTGCGGGCCGCGTGCGAGGTGCGGATGATGCCGTGCGTGGAATTGGCGGCCAGGCCGGGAACCAGCCGTGGCCACCAGCGCGCCAGGACCTGCTGCCAGCTCTGCTGAGCCAGCTGGTCCCGCAGGTACAGTTCCCAGTCGGCGACGCGGCGCCGGGCGCCCAGCGCGTCGCGCCAGGTCTGGTCGGTGATCCGGTCGCTCGCGCGCGGCGGCTCCTCGAGCCTGCGGATGTAACGGTCGAGCCACGGCTCGACGTCGTCGGGGCGGCCGAGCCGGATCATCGCCTCGGCCGCCATCGGGCCGTGGTTGGATAGGCCACCGCCGAACTCCGGACCGGTGACGGCCAACCTGGCCAGGCTCTCATCCAGGACGTCCCGGCCTTGAGGCGTCTCGATACGGTCAGACATAATCGCCTCCCATCTATATAGAGTTGAGCCTATATCGCTACGAGGCGATACGCTAGGGCCATGACCGACGAGATCGACGTGCTGCGCGCCCTGGCCCATCCGGTGCGCTGGGGAATCCTGCACCGCCTGGCCGCGGAGCCCGGCATCTGCGCCTGCGACTTCACCGAGTTCTTCGACGTATCCCAGCCGACCATCTCGGCGCACCTGAAGGCGCTACGCGAGGCGGGACTTGTCAGGGCCGAGCGCAGGGGGACCACGATCTGCTACTCGCTCGCGCGTGACCAGCTGGCGCAACTCGCCGACCGGCTCGGCGGCATAGCCGCCACGGCAGCCGCCGGGCACCAGGCGCGGGTGCCTTAAACGTGTCAGGATGTACCTGACTTGTCAGCTTGCTCCTGACGCGATACCGTAGCTCCCGAACCTGTCAGGAAGATCCTGACAAAATCGGGACGGGAGGCGTTATGACCAGCGATACGGCACCGCGCAAGGCGGCGCTCCAGGTGAACTGCTCGTTCTGCACCAAGCCGAGTTCCGCGGTCGCGAAGGTGATCGCAGGCCCCGGCGTGTACATCTGCAACGAGTGCATCCAGCTGTGCAACGACATCCTCGAGCAGGAGCAGCAGGCGTCGTCCCCGGGGACCCAGCTGCCCGCCCGGGAGGAGGCGATGACCGACGAGGAGATCCTCGCCCTGCTGCCGCGGATCGCCTCGGTCAGCGAGCAGACCGACGCCAGCCTGCAGCGGCTGGTCACCGTGCTCCGCGGCCGGGGGGTGACCTGGGCCCGCATCGGCGCCGCGCTGCAGATGACCAGGCAGTCCGCCTGGGAGCGGTTCTCTGGCGAGGAGTAGCCCGCGCCGGCGGGCCAGCCCGACCAGGGGCGGCCATCCGCGCCACTTGACCGCATCGCTTGATCGAAGGGCTCACGAGGGCATCATTACCCGGTCAGTCCGCCGATCGCGTCGCCGATGAGCTTCGCGCCGATAATGAGGCAGAGAATTGACATGATTACCGCGTTGTTGTGGCCCATCCAGTTCTTGAGTTTGGTGAGCATTTCCTGGGACCTCTCGCCCATGGCGAAGTAAATCACCACAGGTGCGGCCACTCCGATGGTGCCGATCAGCGCGAAGACAGCGTAGGCGATGGCCTGCTGGGCCCCGGAGATGCCGGTCTGGGCGATCGCGGCCGCACCGCCCACGGCCAGGAGCAGGTTCTTGGGGTTGGCGCCGGCCAGGACGGCGGCGAACCCGAGCGCTGTGAGCGGCTTGAACTTGTCGATCGTGCTCATCCACTTCGGCATCGATGCGTCTTCGTCACCCTGCGGGCGGCCGCGGAACTGCCGCAGCGCCACCAGCAGCAGCAGGATGCCGAGGATGATCTCGACCCAGCTGACCCAGGTGGCCGGTGCGCCGGACTGGCTCGCGTTGGCGGGCCCGGCGATCGCCAGGACGATGGCGCCCACGATGCCGAGGCCGAGTAGCCACCCGAGCAGGAACGCCGGGCCGTTGGTCTTGGCCCTGGGGGTGGTGAGCATCAGCACGACCGCGATGATCGGGATGGGGCTGATCGCGATCCCGATCGCCAGCGGGAGTGAGCCGCCGATGGCCTGGCCCATAAGTCCTCCTTCTCCATCAGTTCGCCCGCGGGGCCTACCGTCAAGGTGTGACGATCGCGAACCCAGGGTCCAGGGTGTCAAGCAGGCCGAGGAGCCGCGGCAGCACGGCCAGGTCACCCGCCGTCTGGATGCCTTCCATGCCTTGGCCCGCGAGCATGCCAAGCAGCTGCGGTTTGGTCAGGGTCAGCGTGAGGTCGGCGTCGCCCGGCGCGGGGTCAGCCCAGTGGATCAGGGCACCGTTGGACAGCGTCATCCGGTGCCGGCTGCTCACGTCGGTGAAATCCCAGTCGATCGTCAGTGCCTGGGACCAGGCCTTCGGCCCGTTGACCCGGATCGCGATCGAGTCGAACAGCTGCTCCACGGTGAGCGCCTGGATCAGGTCGGGCGAGGCCAGGCTCAGGGAGGGCGGGATCGCGCCGTGCCGCAGCTCCAGGGCGCCCATCAGGTAGAAATTGCGCCAGGTGCCGTTCTCGGCGCCGTACCCGAGCTTGCCGTAGACCGAGGCGAGCAGTTCCTTGGCTTCGGCCTGGCCGGGCTCGGCGAACACCGCGTGGTTGAGCAGTTCGGCCGCGAAGCGCAGGTCACCGGCGTCGACGTACTGACGGGCCTTGGCCACCACCGCGTCAACGCCACCGAGGCAGTCGACGTACCGGGTGGCTGCTTCCTGCGGCGGGTGCTTCCACAAGCTGGCGGGATTGCCGTCGAACCAGCCCATGTACCGCTGGTAGATCGCCTTGACATTATGGCTGACCGAGCCGTAGTAGCCGTGAGTGTGCCAGGCGCGTTCGAGCGCGGGCGGCAGCTGGATCAGCTCGGCGATTTCCAAGCCGGTGTAGCCCTGGTTCAGCATCCGCAGCGACTGGTCGTGCAGGTAGGCGTATAGGTCCCGCTGTTCGGACAGGAACCGGATGATCTGGTCGTGTCCCCAGGTCGGCCAGTGGTGCGAGGCGAACGCGACATCGGCCCGATCACCGAACCGCACGATGGCCTCATTGAGGTAGCGGGCCCAGATCCGCGGGTCACGCACCAGCGCTCCGCGCAAGGTCAGCAGGTTGTGCAGGTTATGGGTGGCGTTCTCGGCCATGCACAGCGCGCGGCGCTCCGGAAACAGGAAGTTCATCTCGGCCGGCGCCTCGGTTCCCGGGGTGAGCTGGAACTCGATCAGCACCCCGTCGACCGTCTCCTGCTGGCCCGTATGGGTGATATCGACGGTGGGCGGGATCAGCGACACCGTTCCCGTCGAGGTGGTCATGCCGAGCCCGGCGCCGATCTGGCCCTCGGGTGTCTTGTCCAGCTCGGCGCCGTACATGTACACCGCGCGCCGGTTCATCGCGCCCCCGGCGTACACGTTCTCCTGGACCGCGTGCTCCAGGAACCCGGCCGGGGCCAGGATCGGCACCTTCCCGTCGACCCCGGTTACCACGCCCCGGACCCCGCCGAAGTGATCACCATGGCTGTGGGTGTAGATCACCGCGGTCACCGGCCGGTCACCCCGGTGCTGGCGGTACAAGGCCAGGGCGGCGGCCGCGGTCTCGGTGGAGATCAGCGGGTCGATCACGATCACGCCGTGGTCGCCTTCCACGATCGTCATGTTCGACAGGTCCAGCCCGCGGAGCTGGTAGATGCCCTCGGCGACCTCGAATAGGCCCTGCCTGGCGCACAGCTGAGACTGCCGCCACAAGCTCGGGTTAGCCGTCTCCGGGCAATCTGCCTGCAGGAAACCGAACGCGTCGTTGTCCCACACCACCCGTCCGCTGGCGTTCTTCACCACGCCCGGATCCAGCGAGCCGATCAGCCCGCGGTCAGCATCCTCGAAATCCGTACGATCTTCGAACGGCAGATCGGTCACGCCCAGCTCTCCTCACGCACACAGGACCGACGGCCAGCACGCCTGCTCACGGACCCGGCCACGCCGGTCAGGCTCGTCACAGCTGGGCTACTACGCCGCGATGACCGCGGTGCCAGCAGAACGGTGATGGACATTGCGGCCATGCTGCACATAAGGCACCATCCGGCGCACCACCCACCGTGGGTGAAGACGAACTCCGCGCTCGCGCGGGTCCGGCGTTATCCCGCGGGTTCCGCCTTGGATAGGTCGACCTCGAACTCCACCCTGACCTCATCGGCTAGCTTGAGCGCGCCGAAGAAGCCGGTGTACGGCTTGATCCCGAACGCGGACTGCACCACCGTGGCGGTCCCCCGGTACCGGCCGGGACCCGGCGTGGTCACCTGCAGCCGGACCGGCTGGGTCTTCCCGTTGAGGGTGAGCGTGCCCTCGATCGCGCCGCCGCTGGCCCCGGAGGTAATGATCCGCGAGGAAGCGAAGCTCATGGTGGCGTCACGCAGGATCCCGCTCATTTGCTTCTTGATCTGGCTGCGGTCCCCGTCGGTGAGCGGCTTGACTCCGCCCGTCCCCTCGCGGACCTCCAGCGAGCCGAGGTCGAGCTCAGCGGTGACCCTAGCCGCCGTGACGCCGCCAACCTCCTCGGCGGGCACCTCGATCCGCGCCGACCACCGGGTCACTTCCAGGGTGAGGTCATGGCCGGCCTTCGCGGCCAGCCCGGCCCGGCCCGTCTTGACGACGACGCGGCCGGTGTCCGGCCCGAGCCGGAAATTGCCTGTGTATGCGGTCACGGGCCAACCGTAAAGGCTCAGGCGGGAAAAGGTCTACTGATGGTTCCGGTGAGACTGGATCTAGGCCCGATATCCGGCCATGCGGCGGCAAGACATACTGAGAAACCGGATCAGGGCAGCGGGAAATCACCGAATAGCTCACGGATCCGGCGCAGATCACGCAGCCGTGGTTCGGTCGCGCCGCCGACCCAGCGGCTGACCGTCTTTACCGAGACCCCGAGCTGGCGCGCGGCCACCTCCATGGTCATGCCCTCGCGGCGCAGTGCGGCGGCCATCCAGTCGGCGAACGCGGCCTCGTCGGACCCGCTAGGGCCGGCCAAGGATCCGTCCCGGCTGGTCGCGGCGGCTTCCATGTTCGAGGCCTGGGATTTCAGCAGCGAGGCCAGCGCATCTAGGCCCGCGGGCGTGCCGATCTGGGCGCCTGAGCGCAGCACGTCGACCTCGACGTGGTCGGGGAAGATGCGGAAGGAGACGTTGATCGCGCCGCTCGGGCCCGCCGCTTCGAGCAGCGCGTGGGCCACGGTCTCGCCCACTTCGCGGTTGTCCTGCTCGGACAGCGGGGACTGCGCCAGGCAGCGCTTGACGAAATCGCGAACATCCGGGATAGAAGACGGGCGTGCGGGGAACGTCTGCGACAGGACCACGACGGGTACTACCTCGATATTGTCGCTGATCAAGTCGGTTGGCCTGTCCATCGGCCGGCCTCCGGTTCGCGCGGATCACGGTAAACAGCCCGGTGTGCGCCGTCACCGGGTATTACCTGAGGGTACGTGGAAAACGATCCCGGAGACGAGCCCGACCGGCAGACATATGTGTCCAGCAAGGCGACGGTTCTGTCTTGAGATCTCACGTGGGCAGGATTAGTCTGTTGGAACCGGTGTGATGGCCTGGTTGCCATTCGCCGGCCTATTGTGAGCATGTGATGAGCGGTCAGCGGCCGGCGCATCTCGCCGGTGTCCTACTGAGGCACGCCGAGAATGGTCTCGCGTGGCCCGGCGAAACCGCATCCTCCCAGTCCCGGCCGTGCCGACGCACGGCTGGCTCAGGACCTCACCATGCACCGGCGCGATCCTGGCGCGGGTTCGAGATCAGCCGGCCCGGCCCGGAGTCTCGACACCCGGCGTGCCGTTCGCGCATGACCTAACCGGGGTGCCCGTCAAATGCGGGCCGCCTAACGAAGGGGTGGCGCTATGACCCAGGCCGCGGAGGAGCCAGTCCTACATATTCTCTGGATGAACGGGGGCCTCGGCTGTGATGGGGATTCGGTGGCACTGACCGCCGCGACCCAGCCCAGCATCGAGGAAATCGTGCTCGGCGCCCTGCCCGGGCTGCCCAAGATCGCGGTGCACTGGCCGCTGATCGACTTCGAGTGCGGACCCGAGCAGGGCGCGGACAACTTCATCGAGTGGTGGCACAAGGCCGACCGGGGCGAACTCGATCCGTTCGTCCTCGTGGTGGAGGGATCCATCCCGAACGAGGCGATCAAGTCCGAGGGTTACTGGTGCGGCTTCGGAAACAACCCGGCGACGGGCCAGCCGATGACCACCAGCGAATGGCTCGACCGGCTGGCTCCCAAGGCCACCGGCATCCTGGCCGTCGGCACCTGCGCCACCTACGGCGGCATCCACGCGATGGCGGGCAACCCGACCGGGGCCATGGGCGTGCCTGACTACCTGGGCTGGGACTGGAAGTCCAAGGCCGGGCTGCCGATCGTCTGCGTACCCGGCTGCCCGATCCAGCCGGACAACCTCTCCGAGACCATCCTGTACCTGCTCTACCAGGTGGCGGGACAGGCGCCGATGATCCCGCTCGACGAGGCGCTGCGGCCGCGGTGGCTGTTCGACGCCACCGTCCACCAGGGCTGCGACCGGGCCGGATATTACGAGGAGGGCGACTTCGCCACCGAGTACGGCTCGCCCAAGTGCCTGGTCAAGCTGGGCTGCTGGGGACCCGTCGTCAAGTGCAACGTACCCAAGCGCGGCTGGATCAACGGCGTCGGCGGCTGCCCGAACGTCGGCGGCATCTGCATCGCCTGCACGATGCCGGGGTTCCCGGATAAGTTCATGCCGTTCATGGACAAGCCGCCGGGCTCGACCATGTCGACGACCGCCAGCGGGATGTACGGCACGGTAATCAAGAGCCTGCGTGGTTTCACCGCCCGCACGGCCGACAAGGAACCGAAGTGGCGCGTTAAGGGCTCTGAACTCCGCACCGGCTACCAGAAGACGTGGTGAACCCGATGACAACCGTAGAAAACGAAGTCCCGGCGCCCGACCAGAGCCAGCTCACCGAGATGACCTGGGATCCCATTACCAGGATCGTCGGCAGTCTCGGCATTTACACCAAAATAGACTTCAAGGCCAAGCGGGTCGCGGAGTGCCATAGCACCTCGTCGATCTTCCGCGGCTACAGCATCTTCATGAAGGGGAAAGACCCCCGCGACGCGCACTTCATCACCAGCCGGATCTGCGGGATCTGCGGTGACAACCACGCGACCTGCTCCGTCTACGCCCAGAACATGGCCTACGGCGTCCGCCCGCCGCACCTCGGTGAGTGGATCCTTAACCTGGGCGAGGCCGCGGAGTACATGTTCGACCACAACATCTTCCAGGAGAACCTGGTCGGGGTTGACTACTGCGAGAAGATGGTGGCCGAGACCAACCCCGGCGTCCTGGAGATGGCCAACAACACCGAGGCGCCGCACGCGGGCGAGCACGGTTACCGGACCATCGGCGACATCATGCGCTCGCTCAACCCGCTGGAAGGCGAGTTCTACCGCGAGGCGCTCCAGGTCAGCCGCTCCACTCGGGAGATGTTCTGCCTGATGGAGGGGCGCCACGTCCACCCGTCCACGCTGTACCCCGGCGGGGTCGGCACGGTCGCGACCGTGCAGCTTTTCACCGACTACCTGACCCGGCTGATGCGCTACGTGGAATTCATGAAGCGGGTCGTGCCGATGCACGACGACCTGTTCGACTTCTTCTACGAGGCGCTGCCCGGATACGAGGAGGTCGGCAGGCGGCGGGTGCTGCTCGGCTGCTGGGGCAGCCTCAACGACCCCGAGCACTGCGACTTCACCTACCGGAACATGGCCGACTGGGGCCGCAAGATGTTCGTCACGCCCGGCGTGGTGGTCGACGGCAAACTGCTCACCACCAGCCTGGTCGACATCAACCTCGGCATCCGGATCCTGCTCGGTCACTCTTATTACGAGGACTGGGAAGACAAGGAAATGTTCGTCACCCAAGACGAGCTCGGCAACCCGGTCGACCGGCGGCACCCGTGGAACCAGCACACGATTCCGCGCCCGGCCAAGCGTGATTTCGACGACAAGTACAGCTGGACCATGTCCCCCCGCTGGTTCGACGGGCAGAACTACCTTCCGCTCGACACCGGCGGCGGCCCCATCGCCCGGCTGTGGGCGACCGCGCTGGCTGGCCTGGTCGACTGCGGCTACGTGCAGTCCACCGGTCACAGCGTGAAGATCAACCTGCCGAAGACCATGTCCCGGCCGGAAGCCACCTTCGAGTGGAAGATCCCGGTGGACAAGCAAGGCATGCCGCTGTCCAACGCGATCGAGCGGAACCGGGCCAGGACCTACTTCCAGGCCTACTCCGCTGGGGTCGCGCTGTACTTCGTCGAGCAGGCCCTGGCCGAGATCCGGGCCGGGCGGACCAAGACGTGGGAGTCCTTCAACGTGCCCCAGGACGCGAACAGCTGCGGCTTCACCGAGGCGGTCCGCGGCGTGCTCTCGCATCACATGGTGATCAGGGACGGGAAGATCGCGAACTACCACCCGTACCCGCCCACGCCGTGGAACGGCAGCGTGCGCGACACCTACGGGACGCCGGGACCGTACGAGGACGCCGTGCAGAACACGCCGATCTTCGAGGAGAACCCGCCAGACAACTTCAAGGGCATCGACATCATGCGCGCCGTGCGCAGCTTCGACCCGTGCCTGCCCTGCGGCGTGCACATGTACCTGGGTGGCGGCAAGGTGCTCAAGACGGCGCACTCGCCGACCGGAGTGACCCTGGCGATGTAACCCGGCACCAGCGGTAGAGCCGACTGAGGGAGGGCTGATGGCCGCAGGCCATGATGCGCAAGCGGCAGGCGAGAAGGTCGAAGCGCTGCTTGCCGAACTGCTGTCGCAGGCGGGGCCGCAGGTCGCGAGCACAGCCGAGGAACTGGTGAGCTGCCTGGTCGAGCTGTACGGCGCCGGGCTCGCCGAGATCGTCAGGGTTCTCAGCGAGGACGCGGAGGCAGGACCACGGCTGCTGGACACGCTGGTCGCGGACCCGCTGGTGGAGAGCCTGCTGCTGGTGCATGATCTGCACCCGCTCGATACCGGCACTCGCGTCCAGCGCGCGATAGACCAGGTCCTTCCCCAGCTCGGCTCGCATGCGGGCCCGGTCGAGTACCTCGGCATCGACGATGCTGGCGTCGTCCACCTGCGCCTGGAGCAGGGCGGCCATGGCTGCGGGTCGTCGGCGGGCACGATCCAGGCGGCCATCGAGAAAGCGGTGACCGAGGCGGCACCGGAGACGGCGGGCGTCGATATCGAACTGGCCGAGGCCATCGCCGAACTGCCGCTGCTGCAGATCACCCGGCGCCCGGCGTGGACCGGGAGTACCCGGTGACCGGTGCCGGGGTATCGGCGACCGGGGCGGCCGGGCTGCGACGCTTCGTCAAGCGGCCGCCCGGCGCCCCGCCGCCTGGAGCCTCGGAAGCCGTCCGGGCGGACCCCGGGGCCGGCCAGGATACCGAGGCCGAGCGGTGCGAGATGTGCGGTGAGGTGCTGGACCACCGGCGCGGGCACGGGCACGTGGTGGATACCGACAAGCGGTCGCTCGCCTGTACCTGCCGCGCGTGCTACCTGCTCTTCACCCACGAGGGCGCGGCGGCTGGCCGGTACCGGGCGGTGCCCGACCGGGTCCGCCACGATCCGGACCGGCCGCTGACCGACGTGGACTGGAATGAGCTGCAGATCCCGGTCGCGATGGCGTTCTTCTTCTTCAATTCCACGCTCGGCCGCGTGGTGGCGGGCTACCCGAGCCCGGGCGGCCCGACCGAGTGCGAGCTCGACCTCGCGGCCTGGGACCGGCTCGCCGCCACCCACCCGCTGCTCGGGGCGCTGGCCCCGGACGTCGAGGCCATCTTCGTGAACCGCACCGAGGTCGGCCGGGCCGGACGACCCAGCCAGGACAAGGTCTACGAAGTCTTCCTGATCCCGATCGACGAGTGCTACTCGCTAGTGGGCGAACTCCGGATGTGCTGGCAGGGGTTCGACGGCGGCGCGGAGGTCCGGGCCGCCGTGGCGGAATTCCTGGACGGCCTGCGCCAGCGTGCGCTCGTCCTGGAACGCCCGGCCGCTGAACTGGAACCGGAGCACTGAGATGGCGGACCTGATCTTCGGCTGTACCGGCGCGACCGCGGAACGGTACGCCGCGACCCCGACGCTGGCTTTCCAGCTCGCCATAACCGAGCGTTCCGGCGTGCGCGTGCACGCGATCGCCCTGCGCTGCCAGATCCGCATCGAGCCGCACCGGCGGCGGTACTCCCCGGCCGAGGCGCGACGGCTGCACGACCTGTTCGGGGACCCGTCGCGCTGGGCCGACTCGGTCAAGCCGATTCAGCTCGCGACGGTGACGGCGATGGTCCCCTCGTTCACCGCGGTGACCGAGGTGGATCTTCAGGTGCCGTGCACCTACGACCTGGAAGTGGCCTCGGCCCGGTATCTGCACGGCCTGGATGACGGCACGATCCCGTTGATCATGTTGTTCAGCGGCACCGTTTTCGTCGCCACCGACGAGGGCTATTCTGTCGAGCTCGTGCCGTGGAGCGCCGAGGCCACCTACCGGATGCCGGTGACCGTCTGGCAGGACCTAGTCGACATCCACTTCCCCGGCAGCGCGTGGCTGCGGTGCAGCCACGAGACCGTGGACGCGCTGGCGGCGTTCAAGGCGGAGCGCGCCCTGCCGACCTGGGACGCGACGCTCGGCGCCCTGCTGCGCGAGGCCGGGAGGGCCGAGACGGCTGAGGGGTCCGCGGGTCCGGAGCGCCGCCGTAATCCCGGAGATCCCCCGGAGCCGCAGACGGTCACCCCGGAGGCGAGGCAGCCGTGAACCTCGACGCGGTCCGCCGCATGGCCGACGCTGTGCTCTACGAGGGCTACATCCTGTACCCGTACCGCGCCTCGGCCCAGAAAAACCGGAGCCGCTGGCAGTTCGGCGTCGTGATGCCGTCCGCTTACACGGCCGCCGACCCTTCGGAGAGCGCCGTCACGCAGACCGAATGCGTCCTTGAGCACTCGGGCCAGCCGACGGTCCAGATAATCCTTCGTTTCCTGCAGGTACAGCGGCGCACCGTCGAAGGCTCCCCCGCGGCCGCCTGGGACGAGGCGGTGGAACGCGAGATCGAGTTCACGGTCGACCGCGCCGAACTGCTCGGCGAGGGCTGCGTTAAGGACTTCGCCGTCGCGGGAGGCGAAGACCGCGAACCGCTCGCCGGCGGCGGCGAGCCTCAGGACGGCCCGGGCACCGGAGATACGATCCGCCGCCGGGAACCGCTGGCTGGTGCGGTGTCGGTGCGGGCGACTGAGATAGCAGGCCCGTGGCGGGCGGCGCGGCTCCGGATCCGGGTGGAGAACCTGAGCGTGGCCGACCCCGTGCCGCAGCACAGGGAAGAGGCGCTGCCCTGGGCGCTGGTGGCCGCGCACATGATCATCAGCGTCTCCGGCGGGGAGTTCGTCTCGATGACCGATCCGCCGATGTGGGCCCGGGCCGCCGTGGCCGAGTGCGAGAACATCGGCGGCTGGCCGGTTCTCGGCGACCCCGATGGCGGGCGGCAGGTCATGCTGTCCGCGCCGATCATCCTCTACGACAACCCGGAGCTGGCGCCGGAAAGCCCCGGCGAGCTTTACGACGGCACGGAGATCGATGAGATCCTCACGCTCCGCACGCTCGCGCTCTCCGATGAGGAGAAGGTCGAGGCCCGGGCCACCGACCCGCGGGCGGCCGCGCTCATCGACCGGGTCGAGTCGATGGACGCGCCGGCCATGGTCCGGCTGCACGGCACCATTCGCTCGCCCCGGCCAGCCCAGGGGCAGCCTGATCCGGCGGTTCCCTGGTGGGATCCGGATATGGATGCCTCGGTGTCCCCGGACACCGATACCGTGACCATCGGCGGCCAGCAGGTCGGCCGCGGCAGCCGGGTCCGGCTGCGGCCGGGGGCACGCCGCAGCGACGCCCAGGACATGTTCCTGATCGGACGGATCGCCGAAGTCCAGGCGGTGCTGTACGACGTGGAGGACCACCCGTACCTGGCCGTGTCGCTGGCCGACGTCCCGGACGAAGATCTGCGGATAGCGCACGGGCGCTTCCTCTACTTCGCCACCGACGAGGTAGAGCCGTGCGAGGTCGCGACATGACCGGGCGGACGCTGGTGGCGGGCGTGGGCAACGTGTTCCTGCGCGACGACGCCTTCGGCGTCGAGGTGGTCAGGCTGCTGGCCGAACATCCGGTGCCGGACGGCGTGGAGGTCCGCGACTTCGGCATCCGCGGCGTCCACCTGGCCTATGAGCTGCTCAACGGCTGTGACCTGTTCGTCCTGGTGGACGCGGCGCCCCGCGGCGAACCGCCGGGCACGGTCACCGTCCTTGAGGTCGAGGTGCCGGACGCCGCCTCGCTGACCGGCCCGGTCATGGACGCGCACAGCCTGACGCCGGACGCCATCTTCGCGCTGCTCGCCTCGCTCGGCGGCCGACCCGGGCGCAGTCTCCTGGTGGCCTGCGAACCCGCCGATGTCGATGCCGGGATAGGCCTGACCGAACCGGTCGAGAAAGCCTTGCCGCACGCCGTGCGGGCGGTGCGGGAGATCCTGGCCCGCGCGACCGGAACGGCACCGGGCGAGCAGCACATGGTGACGGACTCAGCGGAAACATAGTGACGGACTCACATGGACGGAGGTGCGCGAGATGCTGAGCAGGCTGATCAAGGCGGTTGTCATAGCCGCCGTGCTAGCGCTGGTGATCGATTCCCTACCGGACATCAAGCGGTACCTGGAGATACGTGAGATGTAATCCACCCGCGCCGGGAAGGATGTGATTGGCGTGGAAGCAGTAATCGGCTTCGCTGTCGGCTACTGGGTCGGCACCCGCCAGGGGCGCCAGGGCTTGCAGAAAGCACTGGACTCGGCCCAGGCGATATGGGCGTCCCCGGAGACCAAGCGGCTGCTGAGCGAGGGCCTTTCCGCGTTCGAGACGGTGGCCGCCCCGGCCCTGGACAGACTGGGAAAATCCAATCGCCGGTCGGCTCTTATCAGCACCGTGGTCGACGAGCTCATCGAGCGACGCCAGAGCCGCCGCGCGGCCTAGCTACAGCGGCCTAGCACAACGGGAGCGGAATGCACGAGTACGGTTTGGCCGAAGGCGTGCTGGCCACGGTGCGCCAGCGCGCCAACGGCCGCAAGGTCGCCGGGATCCGGGTCCGGTTCGGCGTCAGGCACGCCGTCGACGCCGAATCCATGGCCCAGGCGTTCAGCTTCGTCGCCGAGGGTACCGAGGCGGCCGGCGCCGCGGTCGAACTGGTCACGGTGCCGGCCACGATCACCTGCCGGGACTGCGGCCTGGATGCCGAGACCAGCGATGTGCTGGCCGTCTGCCCGCGCTGCGCCGGGGAGGACGTCGAGATCACCGGCGGCGATGAGATGACGCTCGAATCGATCACCTACGAGCCGGTGCCGGCCCGCGGACCCGGCTAGGGCCGTCCCCGGCTAGGGCGCCACCGGGGTGACGACGAACTGGCGCAGGTACAGGTCACGGAAGGTCACCGGTCCGCGCGGGCCGGGCACCGCGTCGATGTTGATCCCGGTCTCCGGCACGGAGAACAGCTTGAAACCGTCCAGCAGGCGCGTGCTTGAGTTCCAGAACGCGCCGGTGCCTGCGTACCCGCCGAGGAACTCGGCCGCCGCGGCCCGGTCCTGGGTGACGATGGCCGCGGCCAGGCCCGAAGTCTCCTCGTTAGCCAGCGCGGCCGCGGCACGCGGCCCGTCGGCCGGCGCCACGGTCACGGTCGCTTCGCGGCCGGGGTCCAGCGCCCACTCGTGGCCGAGCGGATGGGAGTGTGGCGGCAGCGACAGGCTGATGCCCAGCCGGGCGCCCAGCCGGACAATCCGCGGCAGCATCTCGTCCCACAAAGACCGGTGCACCAGCAGCAGGTTGAGCCGGTTGCATACGCCCAGCCGGTCCAGGCTGGCCTCGATCAGCCGTTCTGCCATGGCCAGGTCGGCGCCGGCATCGACGAACATGACCGCGCCGCCGTCGGCGTGGGCCATGGTGCGCACCCCGTGCCGGGCCGCCTCGGCGGCCAGCGACCGGGTGCTGTCCCCGCTGCCGCGCAGGATGACCAGCGGGATCAGGCCCGACTGGCTGACCAGGGCCCGGGCCGAGTCCTGGCCGGGCGCGCGGACCAGCTGGATCATCGCGGGGTCGAGCCCGGCCCGGCCGAGCGCGGGCGCGATGACGTGGTCGGCCAGCGCGATGGCCGAACGGATCGCGGCCGACCCCGTGCGCAGCACGCCCGCGTTGCGCGACTTGACGAACTGGGAGGCGATGTCGACCACCACGTTGGGGCGGGCCTCGAAGTTGGCCCCGATCACGCCGACCGGACGCCGGCACTCCTCCAGGCGCAGGCCGCCCGGCAGCTCCCTGATCGTCCGCCGCGAGGGCTCGGCCGCGATGCCGGCCAGCGCGCGGAGCTGGCCGGCCATGGCCTCCAGCCGGGCGTCGTCCAGGCGCAGCCGGTCCGCCAGCGCGTCCCGGATCCCGTCGGCCCGGGCCGCGCGCAGGTCTTCGGCGTTGGCCTCGAGGACCTCGGC
>JBAUAY010000950.1:0-2831 GCA_049676235.1 Streptosporangiaceae bacterium | reverse complement strand
CTGCTCAACGCAAGCTCAAGGAGATCATCCGCGATTACGAGGACGGGCTCGTCGCCGGAGGCTATGGATACACCGTGGCTGACGCCGTTCGCGACTGGCTCGCCTTCGGCCTGAGCAGCCGAGACACTAAGACCGTAACGAAATGCACCATCCTGGCTAACACGCACATCATGCCTGCTCTGGGAGCGCGTAAGCTCCGTGATCTGTCGGCCGACGACATAGACAAATGGCTTACCGACAAGGCGCAGACCCTCAGTACCCGGACACTAAGAGAAGTAAGGTCCGTGCTGAAACGCGCTATCACACGCGCTCAGGCCAGGGATAAGGTCAAGCGCATCGTGGTACTGCTCTGTGATATCCCGCAGGGCCGTACGGGCAGACCCTCGAAATCACTCACTTTGGCGCAGACCGAAGCGCTGCTAGCCGCTGCGGAGAACACGGGCCTTCACGCCTACATCGTGCTGTCGCTGCTCACCGGTGCCCGGACCGAGGAACTGCGGGCGCTCACCTGGTCCTTTGTTGACCTCGATACCGACCCGCCGTTCGTCATGGTCTGGCGCTCGGTCCGCGCTGGTGGCGAGACGAAGGCCAGGAAATCCCGCCGCACGCTGAAACTGCCGCAGCGCTGCGTCGATGTGCTGCGCGACCATCGGGTCGAACAGGAAGAGATAAGGCAGGCCGCTGGCAGCAGATGGCAGGACAACGACCTGGTGTTTCCGTCGCGAGCTGGCCCGCCGGCCGATGCCTCACACGTCCGGCGTTCCTTCCGCACGGTGGTAGCGGCGGCGGGGCTGGATCCTCACGAGTGGACGCCACGTGAGCTGCGGCACAGTTTCGTCTCGCTGCTTTCTGATGCTGACGTCCCGATCGAGCAGATCTCCCGCCTGGTCGGCCACAGCACCTCAACCACGACAGAGACGGTCTATCGGAAGCAGATCCGGCCGGTGATCGTGCACGGCGCGCTGATGTCATGGACGGGATCTTCCCAGGGCAGGTAAACCTGGATGCATAGTCACTCAGATCGTCACTCAGCGCCCACTGAGAACCGGCCTAAGGTGGGTCATATGCTTTCTGAGCTGGTCGGGGTGGCCGGATTTGAACCGGCGGCCTCTTCGTCCCGAACGAAGCGCGCTGCCAAACTGCGCCACACCCCGCCCGCACGGAACCTCACCGGTGCCGCGCGAGACTTGGCTAGTCTAGCGGAAACGCGGACCCGCTTGAGCGCGGCTGCGACAGTGCCTGCGAAGCGGGGCAGAACCCGAGCGGCCTAGCTGGGATCCCGCGGCACCAGAGTGAGCAGGCTGGCTTCCGGGCGACACGCGAACCTGGCCGGTGCCCACGGCGATGTGCCTAGCCCGGCGGAAACGTGCAGCCAGGCCTGCCCGTCCGCTGGATACCGGTGCAGCCCGCGGGCCCGCTCCCGGTCTATCCCGCAGTTGGTGATCAGCGTGCCGTAGAACGGCAGGCACAGCTGGCCGCCGTGGGTGTGCCCGGCGAGCATGAGTTCGTAGCCATCGGCCGTGAACTGGTCAAGCAGTCTCGGCTCGGGGGAATGCATGACCCCGATGCGGAGGTCGGCGGCCGGGTCGGCCTGGCCCGCGACCTGCTCGTAGCGATCTTTCTTGATGTGCGAGTCATGCACCCCGGCCAGGGCTATATCGAGACCGCCCGCGGTGAGCCGCCCCCGCTGATTGTCGAGATCCAGCCAGCCGGCCGCGCTCATGTCATCGCGGAGCTTCTCCCAGGGCAGGTCAGGACCCTTTCGGGCGTGCCAGCGGGAACTCGGAGCTCGCAGGTATCGCGCCGGATTGACCGGCTCGGGTGCATACAGGTCGTTAGAGCCGAGTACGAAGGCGCCGGGTCGGTTAAGCAGCGGTCCGAGGGAATCAATGAAGTGCCGAACGGACTCCGGGTGCGAGATGGAATCACCGGTATTGACGACCATGTGGGGGTCGAGGTCGTCGAGGGACCGGATCCAGGCCATGAGCCGCTTCCGCCCGGGGGTGAGATGCGCGTCGGAAAGATGCAGCACGCGCAGTGGCTCCGCGCCCGGCGCCAAGACGGGAACCTCATAGCGGCGCAGGACGAACCAGTTCCGCTCGATCACCGTGGCGTAGCCGACGGCGGCCGCGCCGAGCGCAGCGGTGACAGGCAGAAGAACTCGCATTTTCACTCACCCATGGTGCCATGACCGAGAGTGTGCGCCGCCCGCAAGCGCCCGTCCGGATCCTGTTCCTAGGATGGACCCGTGGCTGAACTAAAGGAACGGCTGCGCGCGGACCTGAACGCTGCGATGCGGGCGCGTGATCAGGTACGGATGCGCACCCTGCGGATGGCACTGACCTCCATCACCAACGAGGAGGTGGCGGGCGCCTCGGCCCGCGACCTTAGCGATGAGGAGGTCGTGAAGGTGCTTACCCGCGAGGCCAGGAAGCGCCGGGAGGCCGCCGAGGCGTTCGGCGCGGCCGGCCGTGACGAGCAGGCCGCGGCCGAGCGGGCCGAGGGGAAGGTCCTGGCCGGCTACTTGCCCGCGCAGCTCAGCGACGACGAACTCGCCGAACTGGTCAGCTCGGCGATCGCCGAGACCGGCGCCAGCGGCCTGCAGGGCATGGGACAGGTCATGAAGATCCTGACCCCCAGGGTGGCGGGCCGGGCCGACGGCGGCCGCGTCGCCGCCGAGGTCCGCCGCCGCCTCGGTACCGCCTAGAAGCGGTCATTCCCCTAGAAGCGGCCGCCTGAGATGCGGCGATCGCGCTGGGGCTGGCCGCGTTCGCCGTAGGGGACTCCAGCCGCCGCTACCTCCCGCCGCCGCCGTTGCCCCCGCCCCCGCC
>JBAUAY010000949.1:0-2428 GCA_049676235.1 Streptosporangiaceae bacterium | reverse complement strand
GCTTCGGGGCGCGGGGCGGCCGGATCCATGGGCCGCAGCCGCGGGGGCGCCGGGAACATCACCGGGACGTTCGAAAGCCTGCCGCCCTCCCCCGAACTGCTCGCCCAGGTCGACGCGCTGCCGCCGGCCACGGACACGCCAGACGTGGACCTGGCCCAGGCGCGGGCCGGAGACCGGCACTTCACGCTGCGCAGGCTGCTGCGGCCGCTCGCCGTCGCGCTGGTCATCGGGCTGGTCCTGGACGGCCTGGACGCAGTGGCCGGGCTGGCGCTGCCCGCGCTGGTCAGGAACGGCATCGACAACGGGGTCCAGACCAAGGTCTTCCACGCGATCGTCGTGGTCTCGCTTATCGGGCTCGCCATCGTGCTGGCCGACTGGGTGGTCAACATCGCCGAGACGATGGTGGTCGGGCGGAACGGCGAACGGCTCCTGTATACCCTGCGGGTCAAGCTCTTCGCCCAGCTCCAGCGGCTCGGCCTGGACTTCTACGAGCGCGAGCAGTCCGGCCGGATCATGACCCGGATGACCACGGACGTGGACGCGCTGTCCTCGTTCCTGCAGACCGGGCTCATCACCATGGTCAGTTCGGTCCTCACCTTCTTCGGGGTGCTCGCTGCGCTGCTCATCATCAACCTGCGGCTCGGCCTGGCGGTGCTGAGCATCTTCCCGGTGCTGGTGGCGGCCACGCTGGTGTTCCGGTCCAAGTCGGCCAAGGCGTACACCGAATCGCGGGAGAAGGTCGCCGCGGTCAACGCCGACTTCGCGGAGAACGTGGCCGGGCTGCGGGTCACGCAGGCGTTCCGCCGCGAGCAGGCCAACCGGGACCGGTTCAGCGGACTGAGCCAGGCGTTCCGGGCGTCCCGGCTGCGGGCGCAGCGCTACATCGCGATCTACTTCCCGTTCGTGCAGACCCTGTCCACCGCGGCCGGCGCGATCGTGCTGATCATCGCGACCGGGGAGATGCACAGCGGGGGGCTCACCACGGGCGCGCTGATCGCCTACCTGCTCTACATCGACATGGTCTTCTCCCCCGTCCAGCAGCTCTCCCAGGTCTTCGACGGCTACCAGCAGGCCATGGTCGGGCTCCGCCGGATCACCGACCTGCTGCGGCTGCGCACCTCCACCCCGCCGGCCCCGCAGCCGGTCACCGCGGGCCGACTGGACGGCCGGATCGAGTTGCAGGACGTGGACTTCAGCTACGGTGCTCGCCCGGGAGAAGGATCCGCCCAGACGACCGAGGCGAACGCGCTGTCCGGCATCAACCTGACCATCGAGCCCGGCGAGACCGTCGCCCTGGTCGGCCAGACCGGGGCCGGCAAGTCCACGCTGGTCAAGCTCATCGCCCGGTTCTACGACGTGACCAGCGGGCAGGTGCTGGTGGACGGCACTGACGTCCGCGACTACGACCTGGCCAGCTACCGCCACCAGCTCGGCGTCGTCCCGCAGGAGTCGTACCTGTTCGCGGGCACGGTCCGGGACTCGATCGCGTACTCCAGGCCGGACGCCAGCGACGCCGAGGTGGAGGCCGCGGCGCGGGCGACCGGCGCGCACGAGATGATCATCCGGCTGCCCGGCGGCTACGGCCACGAGGTGTCCGAGCGCGGCCGCAACCTGTCGTCCGGCCAGCGCCAGCTCATCGCGCTCGCCCGTGCGCAGCTGGCCGACCCCGCCATCCTGCTGCTCGACGAGGCCACCGCCGCGCTCGACCTGGCCGCCGAGGCCGCGGTGAACCACGCGATCAGCGAGCTGACCGCGGCGCGCACCACGATCGTGGTCGCGCACCGGCTGACCACCGCCGCCCGCGCGGACCGGATCGTGGTCCTGGACCAGGGCCAGATCGCGGAGGCAGGCACCCACGAGGACCTGCTCGCCGCCGACGGTACCTACGCCGCACTCTGGGACGCCTTCACCGGCGAATCCGAACTGGTCGCCTGAGGCACGCGCCCGGTCCGTTCGGGATAATGCATTTTCGGGGTGAGGTCTCATGTACGGGCTGCTTTACCGGATGGTGCTACGGCGGGTCCCCGCGGAGACGGCCCACCAGGGCGGGTTCGCTCTGATCAGGGTCTTCGGGTCGGTGGCGCGGGTGCCGGGGGCAGCGTGGCTGCTCGGGCGGTGGCTCGGGCCGCGTGAGGAGGTGCTCCGGGTGCGGGCGCTGGGGCTGGAGTTTCCCGGGCCGCTCGGGCTGGCGGCGGGATTCGACAAGGACGCGCGCGCGACGCGGGGGCTGGCCGCACTCGGGTTCGGGTTCATCGAGGTCGGCACGGTGACCGCGCGGGCCCAGCCGGGGAACCCGCGACCGGGGATGTTCCGGCTGAACGCGGACCGGGCACTGGTCAACCGGATGGGGTTCAACAACGCAGGGGCTTCGGCGGCGGCCGCGCGGCTGCGCGGGCGGACACGGGCGGCCGGGGCGCGCCGGGGGCCG
>JBAUAY010000948.1:0-9744 GCA_049676235.1 Streptosporangiaceae bacterium | reverse complement strand
GAGCAGCATCTGGATCATCGAGGGCACCAGCGCGCTGCCCTGGACCCGGTGTTCCTCGGCCAGCTTCACCCAGCCGGCCGGATCGAACCAGCGCATCAGGACGGTCTTGACCTGGTCGGTCCGGTGCATGCCGCCGCAGATGACCAGCAGGCCGTAGGCGTGGGCCAGCGGGAGAGGCAGGACCGAGCTGATCACGTTGGCGCGAACCGACATCTCATGGGCGGCCGAACCGCACCAGTACAGGCCCGCATGCGTCAGCGGAACGCCCTTCGACCGGCCCGTTGTGCCGCCGGTGTAGAGCAGGGCGGCCAGGTCGGTGCCCGACCGGCCGACGATGGACCCCGGCTCGGCCGAGGCCACCTGGTCGAAGTCGAGAACGGGCACCCCGGGCGCGGCCTGGGCGTTCGTCGTGGCCCCGGGCACCAGCACGAACCGGACCTCGGGAGCCCCACCCACCTCCCCATCCCCCTTCACCGCGGCGGAGACCTTCGGCAGGAACTCCACCGTGGTGACGATGCCGACCGCGCCGGAGTCGACCAGCGCGTGCCTCAGCTCATACTCGCTGACCAGGAAGATCAGCGGGGTGACCGCCGCCCCGGCGCGCCACGCCGCGTTATAGGTGATCAGGACCTCCGGGCAGTTGGCCATCAGCACCAGCAGCCGGTCGCCGGGGCGGACGCCGAGGTCGGTCAGCCCGGTCGCGAGCCTGGCCGCGCGGTCGGCGAGCTGGCCGCTGCTATGCCACGTGCCCTCGAAGAACAGCGTCTCGTAGTCGCCCTGCCGTTCGAGCGCCAGCTCGGCCTGCCTGGCCAGATTCTCATCCAATGTCATCCTCACTCGCCAGCTCGATTTCGAAGTACGCGCCCAGGGATAACTAGAGCTCGATGCGGGAGCCCATGATAACGGTGCGTTCGCGGGGAAGCTGGAGTGACTCGGCCGCGTCGGCGGCGATCCGCGATGTCGCGATGAACAGGCGCTTGCGCCAGCGGCTCATGCCCGGTTCGTGGCCCTGGACGAGCTCGATGCGCGACACGAAGTACGACAGCCTGCCGTCGGGGAAGGAGCCCTCGTACTCGGCGTGGTGAATCTCCCGCATGACGTCGGGGACGTTTGTCTGGTCCATGTAGCCGAAACAAGCGGTGACGTGGATGATCCGGTCGCCTTCGTACCCGAGGTCATCGATTTGCAGCCGCTCCTCGGCCGGGACGTGGGGTACGGGCATCGTGTCGACCGAGAGGATGACGACGTGCTCGTGGAGGATCTCGTTGTGTTCGACGTTGGCCCGCATCGCCAGCGGGGCAGTGGCCTTGCCGCGGTTGAGGAAGACAGAGGTGCCAGGCACCCGGTGCAGCGGGGGCTTCATGGCGTGCAGTTTCGCCATGAACTCCGGGAGCGGCCCTTCGGCGCGGACCCGCCGCACCGTGACGAGTTCACGGCCGCGCTGCCAGGTGGTGAAGACCGCGAAGGCGATGAGGCCGATCAGCAGCGGGAACCACGCTCCGTGGGTCAGCTTGGTCAGGTTGGCGGCGAAGAACAGCAGGTCGATGGCGATCAGCACGCCGCCGCCCGCCAGCACCATCCACAGCGGCCATCGCCACTGGTGACGGGCGTAGTAGAAGAACAGCAGGGTCGTGATCGTGATCGTGCCGGTCACGGCGGTGCCGTAGGCGTAGGCCAGCGCGGCCGAGGTCCTGAACGCGAGCACCAGGGCGAGGACGGTCACCATCAGCAGCCAGTTGATCCACGGGACGTAGATCTGGCCCATCATCTGTTCCGAGGTGTACTGGATGCGCAGCCGCGGCAGGTAGCCGAGTCGCCCGGCCTGGTGCGCGACCGAGAAGGCGCCACTGATGACCGCCTGCGAGGCGATGACGGTCGCGATGGTGGCGAGGAACACCATCGGGAGCCGGGCCCACCCCGGAGCCAGCAGGAAGAACGGGTTGCTGATGCTGGCCGGGCGGCCCAGGATCAGGGCGCCCTGGCCCAGGTAATTCAAGATGCAGGCGGGGAAGACGACCAGCAGCCAGGCGCGCCTGACCGGCGTGCGGCCGAAGTGTCCCATGTCCGCGTACAGCGCCTCGGCTCCGGTGACGGCCAGGACGACGGCGGTCAGGGAGAAGAACGCGGTGGGGAAGTGGCCGAACAGGAAGCTGATCGCGTAGCTGGGCGACAGCGCCTCCAGGATCATCGGGTGCATGGCGATGGCCCGCACGCCGAGCACGCCGATCACGGTGAACCAGACGCACATGACCGGCCCGAACATTCGCCCCACGGCGCCCGTGCCCATCCGCTGAACCAGGAACAGGACGATGATGATCGCCACCGTGATGGGGATGACCAGATTGGACACCGACGGTGCCGCGACCTGGACGCCCTCGACCGCGGAAAGCACCGAGATGGCCGGCGTGATCATGCTGTCGCCGAAGAACAGCGAGGCCCCGAAGATCCCGAGCGCCGACAGCACCGCCTTGGCCCGGATCCCGCCGGGCAGGGCCCGCCGGCGGATCAAGGCGATCAGCGCCATGATCCCGCCCTCGCCGTCGTTGTCGGCCCGCATCACGAGCAGGACGTACGTGATGGTGACGATGATCGTCACCGACCAGAAGATCAGCGAGATGATCCCGAAAACGGTGTCGTGCGACACCTTGACCGGGTGCGGATCGCTCGGACTGAAGACCGTCTGGACGGTGTACAGCGGGCTCGTCCCGATGTCCCCGAAGACAACTCCGAGAGCACCAACCGCGAGAGCCCCTTGGCCGGCAGCGTGTCGGTTCACGCTCACAGTGTCCTCCACGCTCGAGTACCACGTCGAGTGCTAGTGGCGCGAGGCGCGGTTGATGCGCATCGCCCGGTGCGGGATGCGTCTCGTTGACACGGTCCTGGCTTCGCCCGTAAGGTTGGAGCGCTCCAATCGTTACCGAGACGAGGGCGGATGGCCACTTCAGGGCGCGTCGGCCAGAAGCCGACCCTGGAGACCGTCGCGGCCCGGGCCGGCGTGTCGAAGTCGCTCGTGTCACTCGTGCTGCGCGACTCGCCGAAGGTCAGCTCCGCCAGCCGCGAGGCGGTCATGCGCGCCGTAGCCGAACTCGGCTACCGGCCCAACGCCGCGGCCAGGCAGCTGGCCGAGCGCCAGTCCCGCACGGTCGGGGTGCTGCTGAACGACCTGCGTCAGCCCTGGTTCGCGGACATGCTCGACGGCCTCACGCCGACCCTGCACGCGGGCGGAAAGCACATCATGCTGGGTGACGGCCGGATCGACCGGATGATGGACGAGACCCTGACCTGGTCCTTCCTCGATCTCGGCGTCGACGGCCTGGTACTAGCCGGATCCATCCCCGTCTCACAGGCCATCATCGACATAGCCAGCACGATTCCGACCGTCGCGGTGGGCGGCCGCGGCCTGGATCTCGATCTGCCGCAGGTAGACGTCCTGGCCAACGACAACCACCTCGGCGGGACGCTCGCGGTGCGGCACCTGATCGAGTTCGGGCATACCCGGATCGCTCACATCTCCGGTCTGCCTAGCGTGGCCGGCCGTCTGCGTATGCAGGGTTACCAGGACACGATGCGCGCGGCCGGTCTCGGCGGATGCGTGCACATCGAGACCGGGGACATGAGCGAGGAAGGCGGTTACCGCGCCACCGTCCGGCTGCTGAGCCGGGCCGATCGTCCGACCGCCATCTTCGCCGCGAACGACCTGACCTGCGTCGGAGCGCTATCCGCCGCCACCGCGCTCGGCGTCCAGGTTCCCGGGGAACTGTCGCTCGTCGGCTTCGACAACTCCGTCTTCGCCCGGCTGCGCGCGCTGTGGCTCACCAGCGTCGACGGCTCCGCCTACGCGATGGGGCAGCAGGCCGCCCGCATGCTGCTGGCCCGCATCGCGCACCCAGACGCCCCCGGCCTGACCCAGCTGCTGCCGCCGCGCCTGGAAGTCCGCGGGTCGAGCGGCCCCGTCCCGTCCTAAGCGTCGCCGTCCTAAGCGTCGACCCGGACGACGCGGCCGGTCTTCAGGCTCTCGTTCGCAGCGTCCGCCAGGACCAGCGCCGCGCGCCCGTCGGCGAAGCCGGGGCTGGGCGCTGTGCCCTGCTCGGCGCAGCTGATCAGGTGGTCCAGTTCGGCCCGGTAGGCGGTGGCGTAGCGGTCCAGGAAGAAGTTCAGGTACGGCGGGGCAGTCTCGGTGCCGGACCCGCCGGACTGGCGCACGCTGGTGGCGCTCTGGTTTCCCACGCTCAGCATCGCCTCGGCGCCGAACGCCTCGAGCCGCTGGTCATACCCGAACGAGCAGCGGCGGCTGTTGACGATCTGGCACAGCTCGCCGCCCGCCCCGCGCAGCACGACCATGGCCGAGTCGATGTCATCCGCCTCGGCGATATAGGGCTCGATCAGGTTCGCCCCCATGGCCTGGACCTCGACGATGTCGCCCAGGAAGAACCGTGCCATGTCGAAGTCGTGGATCGTCATGTCCCGGAACAGCCCGCCCGAGGTGGCGATGTAGGCGGCCGGCGCGGGCGCCGGATCCCGGCTGGTGATGATGAGCTGCTCGAGCTGGCCGATCTCGCCGCTCGCCACCCGGTTACGTATCTCGACGAAGGACGGGTCAAACCGGCGGTTGAAGCCGACCATGACGGTGGCGTTCAGGGCCTTGATGTCCGCCCAGCAGGCGTCGACCCGGGCCAGGTCCAGATCGATCGGCTTCTCGCAGAGCACCGCCTTGCCGGCCTGCGCCGAGGCGGTCAGCAGCTCCACGTGGGTCGGCGTCGGCGAGGCGATGATGACGGCGTCGATGTCAGGATCGCCGAGAATCGTCTTCGCATCCCCGGTGGGCGCCGCGCCGTACTGCGCGGCGATCTCGCGGGCCGCGGCCTCGACCGGGTCGTAGACGACGGTCAGCTCGGCCCGGGGGTGCATGGCTACGGAGGCGGCGTGGACGCGGCCGATCCTCCCCGCTCCGAACAGACCGAAACGCAGCATGAGCGACTCCTCCGCGGTGGCGTCAGCCGACCTCAATGTAGACGGTGCCGTCTATGACCTTAGTGGGGTAGGTGCCGATGTCGACCAGCACCGGCGCGCCGAGCGCCTTGCCGCTGGTGTAATCGAACCGTCCGTTGTGCTTGGGGCATTCGATGATGCCGTCCATGACCAGTCCGTCGCACAGCAGCGTCTTCTCGTGGGTGCAGTGGCCGTCGGTGGCGTAGTAGACGTCGTCGGGCGACCGGTAGATCGCGTAGTCGTTGCCGTCGCGGGTGAACGGGATGACGTCCTCGGGGTCGATGTCGTCCGCCTCGCAGGCGGCGATCCACTGGGTCATCGGGCTCCTTAGGCTGCGGTCGCAGTCGGCAGCGGCCGGGCGCGGCCGTCGTTGAGGGGCGTGGGCTCGTTGAACGGGGCGGCGCCGGGCAGCAGCTCGCGGCGCACGTAGTACTCCTGGTCCCTGAGCTGGTGCAGGACCGCGGGGATGATCTCCTTGTAGGCCGCCCACAGCGACGGGTACACCGGCGCGCAGTCGTAGGAGACCTCCTGGTGCAGCTCAGGGAGGCGGTAGTACGGCACCATCGGGAACATGTGGTGCTCGACGTGGTAGTTCATGTTCCAGTACAGGAACCGGTTGACCGCGTTCATCTTCACCGTGCGGGTGTTCAGCCGGTGGTCGAGCACGTTCTCGCCGAGGCCGGCGTGCTGGGTGAAGCCGTAGAAGTAGAACAGGCACGCGCCGTACAGTCGCGGCCCGCCGATCAGCACCACCGGCAGCCAGCTCCGGAACCCGATGGCCAGGGCGATGGTGACGGCGTAGATGGCCAGGTCGATCCGGGCGGTGCGGTAGACCTTGTGCCGTTCGGACTCCGGGACGTAGTCGGCCTCGTCGCCGGTGAGCCGGCCGGAGGCGTGCACGAACATCAGCCAGAACGCCATCGGCACGTCGACCAGGCCGATCAGGTTGGCCAGCAGCCTGGCCAGCCGCGCCGGGCGCATGACCGCGATCTCCGGGTCCCGCCCCACGACCAGGGTGTCGGTGTGGTGCCGGGTGTGACTCCACCGCCAGGTGGTCGGGTCGCGCATGATCATGAACGAGGCGATCTGGTATAGGCCCTCGTCCATCCAGCGGGTCTTGAAGGCGGTGCCGTGCCCGGACTCGTGCCAGCGCGAATCCGACGTCGAGCCGTACAGCAGGCCGTAGGCGAGGAAGAACGGGACCGCCCACCAGCTGTGCCAGACCGTCCAGAAGGTGATGCCGAGGCCGGCGAACAGCAGGATCAAGCCGATCCAGATCGCGGTGTCCCGGACGGCCGGGTAGTCGGAGCGCTTCATCAGCTCCTTCATCCGCTTGCGCGGGACCGCGCTGCGGAACCAGTCCCCGCCGGCCAGCCCGGCGTCCACCGCCGCCTGGTTATCCGGACCCGTGAGGCTGTACCGCGCCAGCCGTTCCCTACCCATTTTCGGGCCCATTCCCGATCACCTCGACCCGCCTATTGGAGCGCTCCAACTCCCTTATCGTCACTTATCCTGCGGGCTCTGTCAAGGGATCGCAGTGTGACCGGGCCGGTACGCTCGCGCCTGATACAGCAACACGTAGATACCGCGCAGATATTTTGTTGGAGCGTTCTAAGCCACGGGTACGACCGGGCCACCTCACCCAGATAACTCGAACCCAAATAAATTGACAGACCGACTGGCGGTTTGTCAGAGTTAGACCATCAGTCGGTCTTCTAGTTACTTTACCGGCCGGCCGTCCAACGAGGGAGGACCTATGACCAGCGAGATGGAACGCCTCGATAAGCACCGCGGCCAGGTGCTCACCCGGTCCGGTCCGGCCAGCTACGTCGACACCGGCGGTCCCGGCCGGCCGGTGCTGTTCGTCCACGGCGTCGGCACCAGCAGTTACCTGTGGCGGAACGTGATCGGCCTGCTCGACGGCGAGCGGCGGTGCGTGGCCATCGACTTGCCGCTGCACGGCCACACCCCGGCCGCCGCGGACCAGGACTTCACGCTGCCGGGACTGGCCCGCTTCGTGGCCGACTGCTGCGACGCGCTCGAGCTGACCGACTTCGACATGGTCGCGAACGACACCGGCGGCGCCGTCACCCAGGTGTTCGCCGCCGGCCACGCCGAGCGGCTGCACACGCTGACCCTGACCAACTGCGAAGCACACAACAACGTGCCGCCCAAGCTGCTGTGGCCCGCCGTCCTGCTCGCTCACATGGGCCTGGCCGCGCGCATTACCCCCCGGCTGGTACGCGACATCCCGCGGGCCAAGAAACGCGTCTACGGCAGCGGCTACCAGGACGTCACCAAGCTGCCCGACGACATCGCGCGCGTCTGGCTGGAACCGATGTCCGCGGAATCGGCCCGCCAGAACCAGCGCCTGATGACCTCGCTGCGCGCCCGCGACCTGCTGGCGGCCGAACCCGCGCTGGCCCGCCTGCAGGTCCCCACGCTGATCGTCTGGGGTACCAGCGACAGGTTCTTCCGCCGTAAGTGGGCCTACTGGCTGCGCGACACCATCCCCGGCGCCACCGAGGTGGTCGAGATCGACGGCGGCCGGCTGTTCTTCCCCGACGAGCGGGCCGCCGAACTCACCGCGGCACTACGCCGCCACTGGGACGCCCACCCGTAGCTCAGTTAGTGACGGTGAGTTCACTAACCGGCGCAGGCGCGATGCCGAGGCAGCCGTGCGCCATCACCTCCATGAGCTCGGTGAGCCGCTCGTCGGCGAGCCCGCTGCGGAAGAACAACGTCGACTGGATCGCGCCGATCGCCGCGTGCACAGCCAGGCGCACCTCCCCGTCGGCCAGGTCGGGCCGGAGCGGGGCCAGCAGGTGCACCCACTCCTCGATGTAGTGCCGCTGCAGGCGGCTCAGCCTGCGCCGTTCGTCCGCGGGCAGCGTACGCACCTCGCGGTGGTACACGGCGAGCGCATCGCGGTGCGTCAGCGCCACCTCGATGTGGTCCCGGACCAGCCTGGACAGGCATTCGCGCTCACCCGCGGCGGCAGCGATGATCCCGGCGGCCCGCGTCATCAGGCGGTCCATCACCCGGTCGGCCATGGCCACCAGGATCGCCGTCTTGCTGTCGAAGTGCCGGTAGACGCCGGAGCCGACGATGCCGGCCTCGGCGCCGATGTCCGCGATGGAGATCGCGTCGAAGCCGCGCTGGGCGCCCAGGGCCGCGGCGGCCACCAGGATCCGTTCCTTGCGGTCCGGATCGCGCCGCCGTCGCGGCGACCGCGCCGATGCTCCCCGGGCCGGTGTGCCCTGAGTTTGGGTCCGCGCCGATGTTGCCTGCGCCGTCATCTAGCCAGTGTGGCATCCACGCGTTAAGGTCGCTAGTGAATGACGAGTCACAATCAGGGAAGGTCTGGCGTGGACTTTGCCGAATCCGCGGAACACCGCGCGCTGCGGGCCGCTGTAGGCGACATAGCCGCCAAGTTCGGCCCGCATTATTACGCCGAACGAGCGGCTGCACGCCGTCCCTGCACGGAATTGTGGCAGGCCCTGGGGGACGCCGGGTTCATCGGCGTGAACATACCTGAGGCGTACGGCGGTGGCGGGGGAGGGCTGACCGAGCTCGCCCTGGTCTGCGAGGAGATCGCGGCGGCCGGGACGCCGCTGCTGCTGCTGCTGGTGTCCGCGGCCATCTCAGCCGAGATGATCTCCGAATTCGGCACCGAAGAGCAACGCCAGACCTGGCTGCCCGGCCTGGCCAGCGGCGCCGCCAAGGTCGTGTTCGCGATCACCGAGCCGGACGCGGGCTCCAATACCCTGCGCATCTCCACCACCGCCGTCAGGGACGGCGAGGACTGGGTGCTGCACGGCACGAAGTACTACATCTCCGGGGTCGACGAGGCCGAAGCCCTCCTGGTCGTCGCGCGGACGGGCCAAGATGAGCGCGGAGCCCGGCTGTCCTTGTTCATCGTGCCGTCCGGCGCCGCGGGCCTGGAAAAGCACCTGCTCCCGGTCGACCTGCTGCTGCCGGAACGGCAGTACACCCTGCACTTCGACGGCGTCCGGGTCGGCCCGGGCGCGCTCGTCGGCGCCGAGGGCGAGGGCTTCAAGCAGGTGTTCCACGGGCTGAACCCGGAACGGATCACCGGGGCTGCCCTCGGCGTGGGCATCGCCAGGTACGCGCTGACCGCCGCGGCCGGGTACGCCAGCGACCGGAAGGTCTGGTCCGAGCCGATCGGCGCGCACCAGGGCGTCGCGCATCCGCTGGCCAAGGCGAAGATCGAGACCGAGCTCGCGGCGCTGATGATCAGGCAGGCCGCCTGGCAGCACGACCACGGCCAGCCCGCCGGGGAATCGTCCAACATGGCCAAGTACGCCGCCGCCGAGGCCGCGATCGCCGCCGTCGACGCGGCCATCCAGACCCACGGCGGGAACGGGCTGTCCAGCGAGTACGGCCTGATGCCCTACTGGGGGCTGGCCCGGCTGCTGCGCATCGCGCCGGTCAACCGGGAGATGATCCTCAACTACGTCGCCCAGCACAGCCTGGGCCTGCCGAGATCGTATTGACGGGGGCTGAAGCCGCGTGCCCGTCCTTACCTCCCACGTCGACCCGGACGACGAAACCTACCGCGCCAACCGCGCGGCGCAGCTCGCCGCGCTCGATGAGCTGGGTCAACAGCTCGAGCTTGCCATCGCGGGCGGCGGGGAGCGCTACCAGCAGCGGCACCGCGACCGGGGGCGGCTGCTGGCCCGGGAGCGGATCGAGCTGCTCGTCGACCCGGACAGCCCGTTCCTCGAGCTGTCC
>JBAUAY010000947.1:0-4249 GCA_049676235.1 Streptosporangiaceae bacterium | reverse complement strand
GCTCGCCCTCGCGGCCATTCCCCAGCCGCACGACCCCAAGGCACCGCCGATGCTCGTCCGCTCGAAGCTCGCCACCGCCAGCACGGCGGTCTAAGACGGCCGCGAATGGCCGCAGGCCGATCAGCCACACGCGGCTTCCGCTGAGCGCGAGCGGTTCCCGCTGAGCGCGGACGTGAGAAGGTCCTGAGGACGATTCCGGCTGGGCACCCAGCAGCTCGTCGATCTCGGGATCCAGCCAGCTCAGCGTGAGTGAGACGTCGGCCATGTCCAGCGAAGTGCCACTCGCCGAGGGTACGCCTGTGGTGACGGGTCAGCGTTCTGCCTTGCGGCGTTCTGCCCTACGGGCCGTCCGCCGGGACACCGCGGTGACCGCGGAGTCGGCCTGGTGCAGCGCCTTCGCTGTCCGGGTGGACGGCTCGCGGCGCCCGGCGGCTAGCGCCACGCGATGGACGAGCGCCCGGGTCAGCGGCAGGGCGATGGCCAGCAGCAGCCACGTCCGCAGGCGCCTGGAGAAAAATGCCCACATGTTCAGGGTCCCTTCGTCGTCCCTCCGCAAGGTGCCCCGGCGCTACCCGCCTCGTCCCGGGCTAACCACATCCCGAGCTTGTCCTTGCCGAAAACCTCATCCGTGCAGCTCATGCCGCATGGCGGTATTCGTGGAGCACACCGCCGAGTCGGTCACGTCGTCGGATGTCAAGGCTAGCGATTTGGTCAGGAGCTGCCAGCGGCGCGGGCAGTGGCTGGAGCGGGCGTTGGCGATGCCCTGGTGCGGCCGGTGCCCGTTGTAGAACTGCCCGGACTCCCGTAAGGCGTGCAGGAGGTGGGACCGGTTCCAGATCAGCGTGCGGTCCGGGAGCTCGCGCCGGCAGGTCTGCACCCACCGTTCATGATCGAGTTCATCCTTGGCATCCGGACCCGCTAAGTACAGTTTTGATGCCCGCGTCAGCGACGATGACATCGAATAGGCCGGGGAACTTCCCGTCCCTGTCCCTGATCAGGAATTGTGCCCGGCAGCCGGCATCCTCCAGGTCCATGGCGAGGTTCCTGGCCGCCTGCGCCACCCAGGACGCCGTCGGGTGGGCGGCGGCGCTCAGGATCCTGATTCGTCGGCTGGCGTGCTCGATGACCGCGAGCACGTGCAGCCGCGCCCCGGACAGGGTGACCGCCTCGAAGAAGTCGCAGGCCAGCAGGGCCTCGGCCTGGGAGCGCAGGAAATCGGCTCACGTGGCGGAACCACGCTCGGGCGCGGGTCGATCCCGGCCTCGCGCAGGATCTCCCAGACGGTGGAAGCCGCGACCTTCACCCCGAGCACCAGCAGCTCGCCATGCACCCGGCGATACCCCCACCCGGGATTCTCGCGGACCAGCCGCAGCACCAGGACGCGGATCGAGCGCACGGTCCGCGGTCGGCCCGGACGCGGGCGCCGGGACCGGCGTGCGTGCCGGCGCGCCAGCATGTCACGGTGCCAAGCGGAGCACGATATCCGGTCTCACCACCAGGTGCAGTCGCTTGAGCACGTCCCTCCGGGGAACCGGTTCAGCAGCGCAGCCAGCAATGCCCGGTCAGCCGGGGTGAACCGCACCCTGCCAGGATCGAGCTGCCGCTGCAGGACAAGGAGCTGGTGGCGCAGCGCGTCCTTGTCCTGGTTGCTCATCGGCAGCAGCCGCAGCAGCGCGAACACGTTCGTCACACCAAGGTAGGCCAGTCGCAGCAGCACGGTCCATCACCCTGCCGCAGCCTTCCCCATCACATGAGCGCACAGCCGACCGCCGCGGCGCACAACATCGTTCCCCGCACAATGGGTCCAACCAGCATGGATGAGGTTTTCGGCTGCGGCCTGCCGCCCGGTCCCCATACGGTCAGGCCAGAATCCCCTTGACACCGGCCCGCTCCTTCAGGGATGAAGACCTCAAGGACCCTCATGGGCCGACTCGCTTTCCTCCCCGCCCGGCTGCCTGTGGCCCCAGCGATTTTCTGCCCAGGCCCGAAACCAGGCGTCGTGGAACCAGCGCCCGAACAACTGGCCGCCATAGACGACCCAGCCGACGCCGATCAGCCACGACTGCACGATCAGCACGGTGCCCAGCGCCCCGTAGGTGACCGCGTTGCTGACGATGAGCGGCTCGAAGACCAAAGCGGAGAAGGCCCGCAGGCCAGCCAGGAACGCCACCGTGACCACTGCGCCTGGCATCGCCGCCAGGTAGCTCACCCGGCCGCCGACCAGGAAGCGAAGCCCCCACCAGAAAAAGACGATGCCGAGCACTATCGCTACCGACACCCGGCTCACCGTCTCGGCCGGCGCATGGCGTGTCACAGTGCCCACCGTGGCCGCCGCGTAGATGTAGGCGATGAAGGCGATCAGCCACACCGCCTGACGCCAGATCTTGTGCCACGGCCCGGCGGGAAGGCCCCAGACCCTTTCGAACCCGGCCTGCACGCTGCCCGCGAACGTCACCCCGAAGACGGCCAGCAGCAGCAGGCTGAAAACGCTCGTCGTGCTCAGGACCCGGGCGGGTGCGGAAAAGAGCTGTACCACCGCGCGGGCAGAGGAGCCGGTCAGGCCCATGCCGTAGACCACCCATAGGGCTACGCCGTGATGCGTAGCGGCGCTGGCGGCAGCGACGACGACGAGCAGCGGGAACACGGTGAGCATGGCCAGGGCGGCGAAACCCATGGCCCGGCCCATGAGTTCAAACTCTTTGCCGCTCCGATGGAGGTCTTTGAACCGGAGGTCGTGCCAGACCCGCTCGGCGCCCCGGAGCACTGCATGGTACGGGACCTGGCTCATCTGCCATTGAACACGCCCATTGCGCCGCTGCTGCATCACGCTACCCCCCGGTTGGACAGCGCCCTGGGCCGCGAAAGCCGCGACGCCAATACACCAATCGCTGCATCATCACGGAGTTCATTCTCCTGGAGGCCAAGGATCGCGTGCATATCCGAGCCGATACGACGGTCTGCGGTCTCAGTCGGCGCTGGACGAGGGACTGTCGGCGTAGTTTGGGGCACGGGATCCCAGCCAGAGACCAGCAAACGGTGCCGACCCTATGGACCCTGCTGGTTTATTCGGTCAGGCGGTGAGGGTGAAGTCGAGTCGGGCGAGGTGGCTTGGTGGGTTTCCCCTCCCAGCGTGGAGAGATCCTGACCAAGAAAATCCGTGTCAGCTGCAGCGCGGCAGCGGACCTGTGTGGGGACGTGCTGAACTGGACCCGGGGCATCTGGTGGTTCCGGGCCTGGTCAGGACGTTATGAGGTTTGTCCGGGTGGTGTGTCTAGGCGGCCTGCTCGTCTGCGGTGATGGTGACGGTGAGGCCGAGGGCTTGCAGGCCGCGGAGGTGGGTGCGGATCTTCTTATCCCGGTTGGCGTGGCTGGCGTAGAAGTCCGGGCCGAGGTAGCGGTCGGGGGCGGCGGGATCGTTGAGCAGGTGCCAGACGATGATCATGATGGAGCGGGCGACGGCGACCTGGGCGATGGCCTTGCCGCGGCGGCGGGCGATCCCCGGTACCGTTCGCCGGGGAAGGTGGCGGTACCGGAGGCGCCGATGGCGGCCTGCCCGGCCGCGGCGCGGGCGTAGCTGTTGCCTTTCTTCTGCGTGCCCTTGCCGTGCCGGGTTCCGGACTGGCGGGCGGACCGGCACAGCCCCATCCAGGAGGCCAGGTGGGCGGGGGTGGGGAAGGCGGCCATGTTCAGGCCGATCTCCGCGATGATCACAATGGCCAGCATCACGCTGATGCCGGGGATCTCGGCCAGCCGGCGCGCCGCAGCCAGCACCTGCGAGTCCGGGCCGGTGCCGCAGCCGGGCCCGGTTTCCCCGGTCGCGTCCACCCCCCAGGACTCCTCCACCTGGGCCAGCGCCGCAATGGCCTGGTCCTCCATGGCGGTGATCCGCTGGTCCAGGAACGCGACCTGGTCCAGCAGCATCTGCGCGATCACGCCGTGGTGGGAGTCGAACATGCCGTCCAGCGCCTCGGCGAGGGCGTCCCGCTTGCCGCGAAGAGGCCCCTTGGCCAGGCCGGCGATCTTGCGCGGGTCGCGTTCCCCGGCGATCAGGGCCTGCACCATCGCCACTGACGGCTTGGGCTTCATCCCGTCCGACACCACCGAGGTGATCTTGACCACGCATTCTCTGAACAATCCAATTCGAGTTGCAGGTTCGGGTGTTGTCGCAGGTCACGGTCGATGCGCACACGCGGGCAGGTCGGCTGAGGCTGACGTTACGAGCAGCAGCGAGGAGAAACTGGGTGACCAG
>JBAUAY010000946.1:0-2474 GCA_049676235.1 Streptosporangiaceae bacterium | reverse complement strand
GCGAGCCAGTACGGCCGTCCCGCCCCACACCGCCGCGTCCCGCCGACTACGCCCGGCTGACCGGGATCGCCGCGGCCGGCGCGGGAGCCGTCGCCGCCCTGGCTGCCCGCAGGCGGAAGGGGTGATCTGGCCTCAGAGGAGTACGCTGCACCGGCTGAGGTCAGGTTCCCGTACCTAGGGCAGGACCTGGGTGGCGAGGAAGTCGAAGGCGCCCTCGAGCCGGCCGCCGACCTAACCCAGGTCCACCTCGTCGAAGCCGGCTTTCTGGTAGGCCCGGAGATCGCTTCCGCCGCGGCCGCGAACGCGGCAGGGTGGTGGAGCTACCCGAGCCGCCTGACCGACCGGGTGCCAGCGCAGTACTTGAATCGCTTGCCCTGACAGGAGGACCTGGCGTGACGGATGCGGAGGAGTGGAAGGTGAGCCTGCCCTCCTGGCGGGACGGCTCCGCGAGGCGGTCAGTGATCGCCTTTCTGCAGGAGATCACCCAGGGACCGGACGCTCTCCCCGTGGCTGACCGGGTGGCTGCCTTCGACAATGACGGCACGCTGGCCTGCGAGAAGCCTCATACGGCGCTGGCGGGATTCTTCCTGGACCGGGTCGCCGCGGCCGGCTCAGCTCCGCCGGGGGTGGCGAGCGGCCACGACGTGCTGCGCGAGCTAGGGGTGCTGTTCGCTGGCCAGACGACGGCGCTGTACGAGGAACAGGCGCGCCGTTACCTCACCGGAGCACTGCATCCGCGCTTCCATCGCCCCTACCCGATGCTGACGTACCAGCCGATGCTGGAACTCATCTCCCTGTTGCATGCCCTGGACTTCAGCGTGTTCATGTGCACTGACAGTTCCCGCGACTTCATGCGGGTCATGGCCGGCCCGGCCTACGGGTTGCGGCGCGAACGGGTGATCGGGTCGGAGGTACAGATCCAGTCAGCGGGCGGCCGACTGGTCCGTACGGCCCTACCGGTCCCGATGGATGACGGGCCGGGCAAGCCGGTGCACCTGTGGGATCGCACCGGAACTCAGCCGGTGCTGGCCGCGGGCAACGCCGCCGGAGACATCGACATGCTCCGGGCCGCCCGCTTCGCCCTGGTGGTTCACCACGACGACGCCGTGCGGGAATACGCCTACGCCGACCATCAGATACTCGACGCGGCCGCGGAAGGCGGCTGGACGGTGCTCAGCATGCGTGACGTTTTCGCCCGCATCTGGCCAGCGGACCTCGCCGATGGTGCGCAGTGACCGACGGGGCCCCTGGCCTGGTCCTTAGATCCTTTTCAGCACGCGGGCATGGTCAGTGCTTCGCAGCATTCTTGACTTTCTTGCCCTTGTGCTTGACCTTGCCGGCGCCCTTCTTGGTCTTGCTCTTGGCTGCCTTCGCGTCGTGCTTTGCCTTCTTGGCCACACCCATGACCGACTCCTCTTCGTCGCCTGAGACGCCACGATCCGGTGGCTGCCAGCTTCCACGCTGGATGCACCTCAAACCCGAGGGTGGGCGGCAACGGTGCCGCCGCGAGAGCGCCCAGAAGCTCTCACCTATCCCAGTAACACCACCAGGTGCACGGTGCCTCAGTTCAATGTCCCCGGTCATCCCGCAGAACCGGGCCCTCCTCGCTGACGGCCGCGACATGCGCTGAAGTTGAGTCCGGCTCCTTCCAAGAGTGGTTTCGCTGGTGTGGTCAGTGGTTCTGGCTGACGGCAAGGCTGTTGCCGCGGGTTCGAAGGGTGTCCTGGTCGTAGGTCAGGATCACGGTGAGACGCGCAGTTGGTCGATCAGTGCGGCTGGGGTACCAGTCGGCTCGGGATGTGGTTAGCCCCGGACAACACGGGTAGCGTCTCGCGGACAGACCACGAAGGGACCCTGAGCATGTGGGCATTTTTCTCCAGGCGCCTGCGGACGTGGCTGCTGCTGACCATCGCCCTGCCGCTGACCAGGGTGCTCGTCCATCGCCTGGCGCTAGCCGCCGAGCACCGCGATCCGTCTACCCGGACAGCGAAGGCGCTGCACCAGGCCGACTCCGCGGTCACCACGGTATCCCGGCGGACGGCCCGTAAGGCAGAACGCCGCAAGGCAGAACGCTGACCCGTTTACCACGGACGTACCGTGGGCGAGTGGCACCTCGCTGGACATGGCCGACGTCTCACTCACGCGGAGCTGGCTGGATCCGAGATCGACGAGCGGCTCGGGCCGACTAGCCCCTCGGACCGGGGCTTGCCGAACCCGATTACCCAAGTCTGGGGGCACATGGTGGCTTTGGACTCTCACCCAAAGCGGCGTGCTCCCGGCTTCGCGGTACTGTCAGGGACCACCGGCTGTCCCGTGGGTTGAAGAGCGGAGGGCGGGCAACTACCTCTGGCTGATCGGCCTGCGGCCATTCGCGGCCGTCTTAGACCGCCGTGCTGGCGGTGGCGAGCTTCGAGCGGACGAGCATCGGCGGTGCCTTGGGGTCGTGCGGCTGGGGAATGGCCGCGAGGGCGAGC
>JBAUAY010000945.1:0-2601 GCA_049676235.1 Streptosporangiaceae bacterium | reverse complement strand
GGTGGGAGGGGGCGTCGTGACGTTAGCTTGGAACGCACTGAACGAACTCAACGCGTACCGGATTACCGAAATACCGCGGCGCTCCGACGCCGACGCGACACGGCCTGCGGACCAGCCTTACGACGTCGGCCGGACTCAGCGGCTCGCCGCCTTGATCGCGGCGTATCACGCCGGGGCCGAAGCCAAGGGTAATGGCTCTACTGCGCTGGCCATCGGCTGGATAAGGCACAGCGCGGGCGGCCCGGTCCAGGTGCTGGTGGCGGGCACGGGCCTGGTTGGCAGTGAAGCCGGCCAGGAAGTCTTCCTGACGCTTCCCGGTGGGGCGAGGGCGCTGCCGCTGCTGCGTGGCACGGTGGCCAGGCTGATGGCGCAATTGCCATCCTGGCGCTCGATCGGCGGGATAAGTGACGGGCTGCTGCCGGATAATGAGCGGCGCACTGGCGACCGGCCGCCCCCGTCGATGGAAGAATGTTTGCTGGCGGTGTGGCCAGGGCCTTTTGGCTGGCTGCTTCTTGCTGAGCCCCTGAGTGCGGACGACATCCAGCAAATAGCGGACGAGCTGGCTCGGCGCGAGCAATTGTCGACCGGTAATTCGGACAGATTCCCGGAACGGGCCATGACGGCCCGCCGGCTGAGCTTGCGTCATGCCGAGATGCGGAAGGGCGTCTCGGCGGGCCTGTGGCGGGTCCGCCTGCTCGCGGGCGGCGCCAGTGCCGAGGCCGCGTCGCGGGTGGCCGGGCTGGTGTGCGCCTCGGCCGACCTGGACGGCCTACCCTACGCCGTCACCCCCGCCAGCGGTGCGGCTCGCAGCCTACAGGAAGTGCTAGAGGAACCGAGCCCGATCGCCGCTGGGGGCGACGCGGTGCCTGGCCACCCGTTTTACGCGAGCACCGAGTTGATCGCCGCGCTTTCCCGGCCGCCAGAGCGTGAGATGCCCGGAATCCGGCTGGCGCTGCAGCCGGATTTCGACGTCACCCAGGAACCTGCCGCTGGCCGCGAGGCGATCGACGTCGGCCAGATCCTGGATAGAAGCCGCAGGTCAGCAGGCCCGCTGGTGCTGCCGCTCGACTCCCTGAACCGGCATGTGTTCGTCAGCGGTGCTACCGGGTCAGGGAAATCACAGACCGTGCGGACGCTGCTCGAGGCCGCCACCTGGGCCGGCATCCCCTGGCTGGTGGTGGAGCCGGCTAAGGCCGAATACCGGCTGATGGCCGCGCGCCTGGCCGGGGTCGACGGCGGAGGATCGGGAACCACTCCGGTGGTCTCCGAGGTGGTCCGGATCCGGCCGGGTGAGTCGGATGCGATCGCGGCCGGGCTCAATCCGCTCGAGCCCGCACCGGACGAAAACGGCCGGCGCTTCCCGCTGCAAACCCACGCCGACCTGGTCAAGGCGCTGTTCACCGCGTCCTTTCGCTCGGACGAGCCCTTCCCTCAGGTGCTCAGCGCGGCTCTGACCAGGGTGTATGAGGACGCCGGCTGGGATCTGGCGCTAGGCGAGACGCTCGCGGCGGACGCCAACCCCAGCTATCCGAACCTCGCCGATCTTCAGCGGGCCGCGATCAGGATCGTCCAGGAAATCGGTTACAGCCAGCGGATTACCGATGATGTGCTCGGCTTCATCAAGGTGCGGCTTTCCAGCCTGCGGCTCGGTACCACCGGGCGGTTCCTCCAAGGCGGTCACCAGCTTGACTTCGGCAAGCTGCTCAGGACCAACGCCGTGCTCGAGATCGAGGACGTGGGTGACGACGGCGACAAGGCGTTCCTGATGGGGACGGTGCTGATCAGGCTGGTCGAACACCTGCGGATGGTGAATCGGGCGAAGCCAGCAGGCCCGGCCACGCTCCGCCACCTGACCGTCATCGAGGAAGCGCACCGGCTGCTCCGCCGGCCAGATGCTCCGGGGAGTGGTGCCTCGGGTGGCGCGGCGGCCCACGCGGTCGAGATGTTCGCCGGACTGCTCGCCGAGATCCGTGCTTACGGCGAGGGGCTCATCATCGCCGAACAGATCCCCGATCGCCTGATCCAGGACGTCATCAAGAACACGGCGGTGAAGATCACCCACCGGCTGCCCGCGGCCGACGACCGCGATGCCGTGGGCGCCACGATGAACATGACGCAGGCGCAGAACCGGTTTCTGGTCACGCTCAAGCCGGGCCAGGCCGCGGTGTTCGCCGACGGCATGGACTTCCCGTTGCTGGCGCAGATGCCCGACGGCACCGGCCGGGAAGCAGCCACGCAGGCAGCCACCGCCAGCCCGGCCGGAGTCGTGCGGTCGCGCAGCATCACCTGCGGCGCCGACTGCTTCGGGCGGCCCTGCACGCTGCGGGACATGCGTCTAGCCCAGCGCGCGCTTGAGGAGTATCCGGCGATCAGGCTGTGGGCCGAGCTGTCGGTCCTCGCGCATCTCGTTGGCTGGCCCATGCCCGTGCCGCGCACCGCGCTGCTGTCGCTGGTGCAGGTGATGCCGTCCCGGCTGCGGGACTGCGCCATCTCGCACGGCGTCGATGCGGCCCTCGGCGCGCGGGTGCCGGTCATCGCCGGGCGGGTCAGTCCGGTCGGCCTCGCATCTCACGTCAGCACCGCGATCAGGTCCAGGGTCTC
>JBAUAY010000944.1:0-1764 GCA_049676235.1 Streptosporangiaceae bacterium | reverse complement strand
AGGTAACCCTGCCGCTCCAGCTCGCGTTCGATGCGGCGGAGCGCTTCGACGTCGTCCACGGCCTGCCGCCCGAAGGCCCGCCGGACCGCTTCCTCGTCGACGTCGTCCAGGCTCGCGCCCGGGTAATCCTGGCCGAGCGCCGTTTCCAGCTCGGCCAGGTCGGCGAGTTCGGCTAGGGCCGTGGTGGCGTCGCCCAGGCCGAGCGGTTCCTCGCCGGACATCTGGACGCCGCCGGCCATGGCGGCGCGGTCGAGGTCCGGGCGCCTGGACCTGAGCGCGTCGGCGAGCCTGGCCATCTCAGCCGCCAGCCCGGCGTCGTCGAGCGCGCCGGCCATCAGCCCGGCGAGCTCTTCGCGCTGCTCGTCGCTGAGCGAGCGCAGCAGGCGTTCCGCCGCGGCCATCCGGCTGACCAGCGAGTCCACCAGCTCCTCGAGGTTCTGCGGCTGATCAGGGAACAGGTCGCCGTGGCGCGCCATGAAGCGATCGAAATCGGCCTGGGTGTGCTCCCCGCGTGCGTCCGCGGCCAGCATCTCGTTCAGGTCGGCGAGCATGTCCTTGACCCGCTGCATCGCCTGCGGATCGGGATTGCTCATGACCTGCCGCATGCCGCGGAACTGGCTGTCGAGCACCTCGCTGCGCAGCATCTCCCTAAGCCGGTCGAAGGTCTGGCGGGCGGCGGGTGACCGCCAGTCGTAGTCGGCCAGCTGCCTGATGGCCTGGGCCGTGTCGGCGGGCAGCGCGTCGAGGTCCGCTTCGCGCAGCCTGGCCTCGTCGCTCGGGTCCGGGAACAGCTCGGCGCGCTCCTGCCCGACGGCGGTGTCAAGCAGGGCGCGGGCCTGTTCGAGTATGCCGTCGAGGCGCCCGCTGCCGCGGATCTCCCGCTGCCGATCCCGCACTCGGCGCAGCAGGTCATCGAGCCCCCGGCGGCCCGCCTGGTCGCCCAAGCCCCTTCTCAGCATCTCCCGCAGCGCGTCGGCCGGGTTTTCCCCCGCGAGTATCGCGTCGCCCATCTCGTCGACGGCGCCACGTACGTCAAAGGGGAGTGCGAGCGGGTCCGGGCCATAAACATAACGGCCGTACCGGTAATTCGCCATGTTAGGTCCCGTACACGCTGGTGCCGCCGTCGGTGTCCTTGGACAGCCTGCGCAACAGGTACAGGCCTTCCAGGGTGAACTCCAGCGCGGCCGCCGCCTGCCCAAAGGACTCGCCGCCGTCCATGCCCAGCCTGGCCATGATCTTGGCGAGTCCGGGGACGTCGCCGATCCGCTGGAGCAGATCGGTGGCGGGCACGAGCTCACCCGACTCGACGGTGCCGCCGTCCTCGAACTTGGCGAGCAGACCGGAGAGATCTACGTTGCCCAGCCGGGACCGGAACGTGTCGGCGATCGCCCGGCGCAGCATCGCGCCGAGCACTTCCTCTTCCCGGCCCTCCTCGCTGACCTCGAACTCGACCTTGCCGCGCAGCGTGCTGACCACGGCGGGCAGGTCGCATATCCGGGCGACCGGCGTCTCTGCCGGTGACCCCGTCAGGGCCGATCGGCGTACGGCCGACGCCGCCGCGCTTTCCGCCGCGGCGATGGCGAACCGCGCGGAGACCCCGGAGCGCGCGTCGACGGCGGGCGACTCGCGGACCCCCCGGGTGAACCTGGCGATCACTTCCACCAGGTGGTCCGGGAGCTCCGCAGCGGTCCAGATGTCGGCTTCCTGCCTGATCAGGGTCAGCTCGTCGGCCAGGGACGGCGGGTAGTGGGTACGGATCTCCGC
>JBAUAY010000943.1:0-9001 GCA_049676235.1 Streptosporangiaceae bacterium | reverse complement strand
GCCCGAAGGGCAGCGGCCAGTTCACCCGGGTCTCCTGGGACGAGGCGCTGGATGAGGTCGCCGGCCGGTTCCGGTCTGCGATCGCCGAGCACGGCCCGGAAACAGTCATGCCGGTCAGCTACCTGGGGACCGAAGGCATCCTGAACGGCCTGAACGTGGGAGACCCGTTCTTTAACAAGCTCGGTGCCACGATCACCGAGCGGACCTACTGCGATTCCGGTGCCTGCACGGCTTACACCATGACGATCGGCGCGACCGCGGGGGTGGATCCGGAGAGCCTGGTGCACTCCCGCTACATCCTCATCTGGGCCTGCAACATGATCTCGACGAACCTGCACCTGTGGCCGTTCGTGGCCGAGGCGCAGCGTCGCGGCGCGAAGGTCGTGGTGATCGATCCGGTGCGGCACCGGACGGCCGGGCACGCGGACTGGTACATCCCGATCCGGCCCGGCACCGACGGCGCGCTCGCGCTGGCCATGATGAACGTGATCATCGGCGAGGGACTTACCGATGAGGCCTACGTCCGGGATTACACCGTCGGGTACGAGGAACTCGCCGAGCGGGTCCAGCGCTACACCCCGGAATGGGCCTCGGAGCAGACCGGCATCCCGGCCGATGACATCCGCACCCTGGCCCGGGAGTACGCCACCTCCCAGCCCTCGATGATCCGGATCGGGGTGGCGATCGAGCGGCACGCCGGGGGCGGGCAGACAGTGCGCTCGATCGCCTGCCTGCCGGCGCTGACCGGGGCCTGGCGCCGGGTCGGCGGCGGGCTGCTGCAGCTGCCGCTATGGGCGTTCCCGGTGAACTGGCCCGCCCTGCTGCACCCGGAGCTGGCCACGCCCGGGACCCGGGTAGTCAACCAGTTCCTGCTGGGCCGGGCGCTGACCGGGGAGCTGGGCCTGGACCCGCCGGTCACCTCGCTGATGGTCTACAACTCCAACCCGGTGGTGGTCTGCCCCGAACAGGACAAGATGATCGCGGGCCTGTCCCGCCAGGATCTGTTCACCGTAGTCAGCGACCACTTCCTGACCGACACCGCCCGCTACGCCGACCTCGTGCTGCCGGCTACCACCCAGCTGGAGCAGCACGACATCATGTTCAGCTGGGGCCACTTGTACGTCACGCTGAACACCCCGGCCATCGAGCCGCTCGGCGAGGCTATCTCCAACACCGAATTGTTCCGGCGCCTGGCCGCCCGGATGGGGTTCACCGAGGAGTGCTTCACCCGCACCGACGAGCAGATGATGGCCGAGGCATTCGACTGGTCCGCGCCGGCCATGGACGGAATCAGCCTGGAATCACTGCGCCAGAGCGGCTGGGCCCGGCTCAACCTGCCCCCCGCCGATCAGTACGCCCCGCACGCCGCGGGTAACTTCCCGACCCCGTCGGGCAAGGTCGAGTTCCGCTCCTCGATCGCCGAGCAGGCCGGCAACTTCGTGCTCCCGCTGTTCCGGCAGGGCTCCAACGAATACCAGCCCGGCGGCACGATCGATCCCCTGCCGCACTACGTGCCGCCCCGCGAGACCGCCGATACGGGATACCGGCTGAACCTCATCTCCCCCAAATCTCACGCCTACCTCAACTCCAGCGCCGGCGACCAGCCCGCCCAGCGCCGCGTCCAAGGCGAGCAGGCGGTGACCATACATCCGCACGACGCCGCGGAGCGCGGCATCACCGACGGCAAGTACGTCCGCGTTCACAATGACCGTGGCCAGTTCGTCGCGCATGCCCGGATCACCGACGAGATCGCCCCCGGAGTGGTCATGGCGCCGATGGGCGCCTGGCGAAAGAACGCCGAGGGGCACTCCACCGTCAACGCGGTCAACCCGTTCGTGTTCGCCGACCTCGGCAATGCCCCGACATTCTCCGACACCAAAGTCGAGATCGAACCGGCCGAGCCGACGGCAACCTAACCGCTAACAGTGTTTCACCTGCGCAAACTTCCCCGGCATCCGGCCCGGGAGGCGGTTCGGGCCGGTTACCGCGGCCCGGTGTACGGGACCGCATGGACCGTAGGGGTGCCCTGCTCGCAGCCTTCGCGATCGCCGTGACCGCCACCCTGGCCGGCATCTCCGGCGCGGTCCTGCTGCTGCCATTCCAGGTCAGCGTGCTCGGCACGCCCAGCCGGCCGTCACGCCTACGAACCTGCTCTACAACGTCGTCGCTATCCCAGGCGCCCTGTACCGGTACCGCCGGCAGCACCAGACCGGCGGCCGCCTGGCCGTGCTGCTCACCGGCGGACCCTGCCCGGCGTCATCGCCGGATCGGTCATCCGCGTCGAACTGGTCTCCGTCACCGGCCTGTCTCCGGCGATGTGACCGGCGCCCCGGTCATGTCCCAGGCTCCTCCCCCGAACCCGATAGCTGCCGGAGCTGACGGCAGGCGGGTTCCGGCAAGGCCCGGCAGCCCGATCACGCAGTGACGCCGCAGGCGCCTTGGCAGGTTCCGCCCGTCGTGAACACTCCAACGGCAGGGTTCGGGGGAGCACACCGGCATAGCACCTGCCGGCATCCTGGTCTCACCTATTGCCCGACCGCATTCGGCCAGATGTCGCGTGGTATTGCGCGGCGCAATTCCCCGTGTCCTGATCTCGCTTATTGCCCGGTCTCTATTCTCTGGATGGCGCGTGATATTTGCGTTCCGCAATTAGTCTTCCGTCACCTGGAAAATGGGTTATGAGCTGGTTAGCGTGGCTTTATGCTGGGGGCTGGCTGGACGGCGGTCGTTGCCCTGGCAGCGGCTTATGTCATCGCGCTGGTGACGACTCCTGCGGGTATTTCGGGTGCAGTGCTGCTGCCGCCGTTTCAGGCCGGGGTGCTGGGGACGCCGAGCCTGGCCATCACGCCGACGAACCTGCTGTATAACGTGGTCGCGACCCCGGGTGCGCTGTACCGCTACTGGCGGCAGGGGCAGACGGGCGGCCGCCTGGCCCTGGTGCTCATCGCCGGGACGCTGCCCGGCGTCATCGCCGGGTCGGTCATCCGGGTGGAACTGCTCCCCGGCGAGGACGTTTTTGACGTGCTGGTCGCGGTGATCCTGATCCCGCTGGGCTTCTGGCTGGCGCTGACCCGGCCACCTGCGGCAGACATGCCCGCTGGCCCGGCCCGGGTGATCCCGGTTCCGGCGCTGGCGGCCCTGGCTGTCGTGGTGGGATGTGTCGGCGGGATCTACGGGATAGGCGGCGGCGCGATCTTGGCGCCTGTGCTGATCGGGTCGGGCCTGCGGGCATCGGTGGTGGCTCCTGCCGCGCTGGCCTCCACGTTCGTGACCTCGGTTGCGGGCGTGACGACGTTCACGCTGTTGTCCCTTTCTCATCCCGGCGCGGTAGCTCCGGATTGGCCTGTTGGCCTCGCGCTGGGCGCCGGGGGCCTGGCCGGGGGGTATACCGGTGCGCGTATCCAGGGCCGGATGCCTGATGTCTTTATCCGCCGCCTGGTCGGCATCGTGGTGATTGCCATCGGCGCCGGGTATCTGTGGTTCGCGGCGGTTTTATGCGGTTACTGGCTGGCGGCGCTGCGGCAGCGTCGCGATGTGTTCCCCGCATCGGGCCGGGTCATATCCGGGCAGGTTGGCAAGCTGATCAACAAGCCATGCTGAGGAGAGGATTTTGAGCAGGCCTTGCACTTCGCGGCTGGCGAATTGCCCGGCCGGGATCACCAGGTCGAAATGCTCGGCGGCCAGCGGGATGAACGCCAGGCCGTAGGCGCGCGCTGCTGGCTCGCTCGCGATTCCCGCATCGGCCAGGCCCGCCGCGATGGCCGCGGCCACCTGCAGGTGCCCGCTCGCCTGGGTGTCATAGCCGGGAAGCTGGCTGGCCTGGATCCCGGCCTCGGACAGCTCGCGGTCGAGCAGGCTGCGTGCCTCGGCCCCGGATTCCCGGTTGGCCAGCCGCAGCCCGCGCTCGGCCAGGTCGGTGACACCGGAGATGCCATCGGCCAGGTCGGGTCTGAGGACGAGCCCTTCCTGCCAGGCGCAGAATCCGATCACCTCACCGCCACGGGGCAGCAGCTCGGCGGCCGGGCCGATGTTGTACTCGGTGCCCCGCCCGCGCAGGTGCGTCCCGGCGACGTGCACCAGTCCTTCGGCGGCCAGCGCGAGCGCTTCCCGGCTCGGGCAGGGCCACCAGGTGAACGCCACCGGCGGGTCAAGCAGCCCGAGCGGCGCCTCCAGCAGCGGAAGCGCCGGATCACAGCCCGCCGCGACCAGGGTCGGCCGCGACGGCTGAATGGGCCGCACTTTCCGGGTCTGCCGTCCCCGGTCCTTGCCTGTCTCGGCGACCAGCCCGCCAGCAGGGAGAAACCCGGCCCGGCTTACCGTCTCGCCCCGCAACGGAAGCGCGACGTGCCCGTCGCCCACCAGGGCGAGTGTGACCCTGGCTCCCTTACTGCCCAGCGGCGCGACCTCCCTGGCCTCGAGCGGCATCACCGTTTCATCTGTCCCGAATAGCTCCTCCACGGTCAGGCCCAGCGCGCGAGACACCGCGATGGCGACCCGGAGGGACGGGTCGGATAGGCCGGACTCGACGGCCGAGATAGCCTGCCGCGACACTCCCGCCATCTCAGCGATCTGCTGCTGGGAGAATCCGTGCGCCCGCCGGGTAAGCCGTAGCCGGGCGCCGTTCCCGCTCGAGTGTCCGTCGCTCACGCTGGCCCTCCCCTGGTCACGGCCCTGATCGTCACCGGCGCCTGATCTAGTAATGTAGCCCGGCGCCTGGGACTGGCTGGGTTGGGGCTACCGCTGGTCCGGCGTACCCGTCCACCGTGCGGCAATCAGTACCTCGGCCGGGTCAGGATGCTCACCGCGACCGCATGGGCGGCCGAAGTGTCGCCAGGAGGGCTGCGGTAGCCGGCCACGTGCTACAGCCGCCCGGTGAACCGGTCCTGGCCGGGCAGGACCGGCACGTACGGATTGGCGAACGAGCCGGTGGCGGCCACGACGCCAGCCGCGTGCCAGGTCTGCCTGGTGGCGGTGTGCACCAGGAGTCCCGCCTGGTCGTGAGCTCGGACCGCGGTCACCGGCATGCTGGTGCTGATGTCGGCGCGGAGGGCGGCAGCGTAGCGGCGCAGGTAGGCGACGACCTCATCGCGGTGCGAGTAGCGGCCGGGGTAACCCGGGGAAGTCCAGGCCGGGCATGCCGCTTTAGCCGGCCGGGGAGAACAGCGTCAGGCTGTCGTAGTAGTGCGGCCACGATCCGACCGGTTCCGGGCCGGCTTCCAGCACCACGGGGCGGATGCCGTGGGCCTGCAGGGCGTGGGCGGCGGCCCAGTCCGGACTGGCCCGCGCCGACGACGATGACTCAACTGCGGATTGCAGGTGTCACTGCTTGCGCCTGGGATCCCGGGTAGGGCGCGCGGCTGCTAGCAGCAGGTCGCGTCGCGGGAATCAGCTGTTTCTCCCGGCTCCCCGGTGCCGCAGCACTGTGTGGTCTTTGCCTGGGTGAGCTGGGCCTGAGTCGAGTGCGGCCTCGGCGGCTGCCCAGCTCTGGCCGCCGTCTTGGCCCCAGAAGGTGGGACTGTCCTGCAGGACGGTGTAGATCTCCCACCGCTCCCCGTTCGGGGCGTTCTGCACCCAGAACTTGTCCTGGCGTGCGTAGCAGCAGGTGGTGTCGCGTTCGTCGACCGAAGCGAGGCCGGCCCCGGCGAGGCGGGTCTGCTCGGCGTCGACCGCGTCGGTGCCGGGAACCTCGATGCCGAGGTGGTTGAGGCTGCCGCCCTGGCCGCGGTTCTCCATCAGGATGAGCTTGAGCGGCGGGTCGGTGATGGCGAAGTTGGCGTAGCCGGGCCGCACCTTGGCGGGCTCGGTGCCGAAGAGCTTGCGGTAGAAGGCGATCGACTCGTCCAGGTCGTTGACGTTAAGGGCGAGCTGCACGCGGCCGGCCATGGGAACTCCCTTTATATTGATGACTGTCTATCTCCTGTGTGGTGCCGAGCTTGCCATAAGACATCGAGGTCTGTCAATATAGATGTATGCCGAAGTCTCTGGTGGTGCTGGCTCCGGCCGACACGGCGGTGTGCTGTCCGCCGCTGTCGGCTCAGCCGCTGTCCCAGGCGCAGGCCGAGCAGGTCGCCCCGCTGCTGAAGGCGCTGGCCGACCCGGTGCGGCTGCGGCTGATGTCCCTGGTGGCCTCCCATCCCGGCGGCGAGGCCTGCGTCTGTGACCTCAACGAGGCGTTCGACCTGTCCCAGCCCACGATCAGCCATCACCTGAAGGTCCTGCACGAGGCCGGGCTGCTGGACCGGGACAAGCGCGGCGTCTGGGTCTATTACCGTGCCCGGCTCGACGCGCTGGCCAGCCTCGGCACGCTCATCGGCAGCACGGCACCGGCTCCCGCGGCCTGATCAGGCCCGGGCTCGCGGATCTCGGTGACGGCGAGCCCCTTGTGCCTGGGCCGCTTGAGGCGCGGCCTTCTCATAGTCTCTGCGGCCGCGCCCGCCCGGTCTCTGCGGCCGCGCCCGCCCGCCGGGTGCGGGGCAATTCGGAGGGTCGGCTGTTCAGCGGAATCAGGCGGGTCCTGGGTCTGCGTAGCCGGGCTGGGCATCAGCGCGATCAAAGGAAGGTACCCGTGACGCGGTGCCCCCGGCGAATAGCCGGCTCGAAGCCACCGGAGCGGCCTGGCGAGGTACGACGACAGCGACATGACTACTCCTTCCGGATCGCATTGTGGCGGGAGCGCCCTGCTGGCCCGGACTGGTCACGGTGAGCCCTCGGTCAGCTCAGCAGGTGCGTCCCGGTGGGGCCGGTGACCTGCTGGAGCATGGTGTGCGCCAGTTGCTGGATTCCGGCGGGCAGAGGGACGTAGTCGTTCGCGGCAGCGTAGGCCTGGCCGTCGTGGGTGAGCCAGTCGAGCATGGCGACCAGGGCCTGTCCAGTGGCCTGGCTGGGCTGGTGGGTGTAGACCAGCGCCCAGCTGTAGCCGCTGATCGGGTAGCTGCTGGCGCCGGGCTGGTTGACAATGGAGAAGTCGGTGGGGGTGATGGCGGGTTTCTGCGCAGCGTCCGCGGTGACCGTCTGGGCGGACGGGGTGACGTAGTTCCCGGCCTGGTTGCGGATGGCGGCGAATGGTAGCAGCAGGCCCTGGGAGTAGGCCTGCTCCATGTATCCGATGGAGAACGGGGTGCGGTTGACCGCGGTGGCCACGCCGCCGTTGCCTTCGGCGCCTTCGCCGGTCGGCCAGGTCAGTGTCTTGCCGGTGCCGACTTTGGCGGCCCAGGCCGGGTCGATGCTGGATAGGTAGTTGCTGAAGATGTAGGTGGTGCCGCTGCCGTCGGAGCGGTGCACGACGTTGATCTGCGCGGGCGGGAGGGACAGGCCGGGGTTGAGCGCGGTGATGGCCGGGTCGTTCCAGTGGCTGATCTGGCCGAGGTAGATGGCCGCGAGGACCGGGCCGGTCAGGTGCAGCCGCGCACCGGATGGGAGGGACAGGTTGTAGGCGATGCCTTCGCCGCCCAGGTCGACGGGGACCTGGGTGATGGGTCCGCCTTGGGCGGCGGCTTGCTCGCTGGTGGTCATCGGCACGTCGGAGGCGCCGAAGTCGACCTGCCGGGCGCTGATCGCGGCGATCCCCGCGCTGCTGCCCACGGCGGCGTAGCTGATGCTCACGCCGGGGTGCTGCTGCTGGTACTTGGCGAACGCGACGCTGAAGAACGGCGCGTCGAACGTCGATCCGGACCCGGTGAGGGTGGGTGCATGGCCGCCGGGGCCGGTGCTGGCCGCGGCCACCGCTGATGCCGGGGCGCCCGTGGTGCCCGGCGTGCTGGTGCTGGTGCAGGCGGCAACGGCGAGGACGATGATGGCCGCGGCGGCCGTGATGGCCGGGCCGGTGGTGCGGCGGGGCCGGGAGCCTGGTTCTGCGGGGTGGCCTGACATGGCTGCTCCTCTGCGCTGAGGGTCCGGAGCGGGGCTTAGTGCCGCCGGGTGGCCCGGGTCCAGGCCTGGGCGGCCATCTGGACCGCGTCCCAGGGGCTGCCCAGCGGCGGGGTGTAGGACAGGTCCAGGTCGCTGACCGCGTCGACGGTCATGCCGTGGAAGATGGCGGTGGCGGCGATGTCGATGCGCTTGGCGATCTCGGCGTGCCGGTGCCCGAACAGCTGCATGCCGAGCAGCTGGCCGGTGCCGCGGTCGCCGGTGACCCGGATGGTGATGCGGTGGCTGCCGGGATAGTAGGCCTTGTGATCATCAGCGGCGGATCCGACGGTGACCGGGTCGAACCCCGCGGCCCGGGCTTCGTGGTCGCGCAGCCCGGTACGGGCGGCGGCCTGGTCGAAGATCTTCACGACCTGGGTGCCCAGGCTGCCGGCGAACTGCCGGTTGCCGCCGAGCGCGTTCTCCCCGGCGACCCGGCCCTGCTTGTGCGCGGTGGTGCCCAGCGGCAGGTACGTTTCGCCGAGCAGCCGGTGGTGGGTGATGACGCAGTCCCCGGCGGCGAAAACATCGGGCAGGCTGGTGTGCATGCCGGGGTCGACCGCGATCGCGCCCCGGGCGCCGAGGGTGGCCCCGGCGTCGGCGGCCAGGGTGGTCTCGGGCTGCACCCCGACGACGACTAGCACCAGGTCGGCCGCGCGGGTCACCGCCGTGCCCTGGGCCGTAGCGGCCTGGACGTGCAGCCGTCCTGGGTCGCCGGGCGGGGCCGTGCTGATGGCCTGGACGGTGGTGCCGGTCAGCACCTCCACCCCGTTGGCGGCCAGTTCGGCGTGGACCAGCCCGCCGAGTTCGGGGTCGACGGTGGGCAGCACCTCGGGCAGCTGCTCCATCTGCGTCACCCGGAGCCCGCGGACGGTCAGCGCGTCGGCCATCTCCAGGCCGATGTACCCGGCGCCGACGATGACCGCGCTGGCCGGGGCGGCCTGCTCCAGGGTGGCCATGACGGCGAAGGTGTCGCCCATCGAGTGCAGCAGGTGGACCCCGTCGGCGGGGCCGAGGGCACCGTGACCGGCCAGGCCGCTGATCGAGGGCCGGACCGGGACCGCGCCAGTGCCCACGATCAGCTTGTCGTAGCCCA
>JBAUAY010000942.1:0-3452 GCA_049676235.1 Streptosporangiaceae bacterium | reverse complement strand
GGGCTATCTTGCCCGCCCGAGGCCGGGCCCGCCGCTGAGCGGCCAGCTTGTGCGCGGTGAACGGCCGGTACCGCCCGCTGACCGGGTCACGGTTACGCCGCAGCTCGCGGCTGATCGTCGACGGGCTGCGGCCCAGCCGTTCCGCGATCGCCCGCACCCCGGCCCCGGCCTGGCGCAGGTCCGCGATCTGCACCCGCTCATCCTCAGACAGATACCGTGGCGAGATCTCCCGCTTGACCGCCCCCGTGGTGACCACGGGAGGATAATGCAGCTTCCTGCCGTCCCTGGTCGTGATTGTGCGACCGTGTCGCCACCGTTTCCCGGTCCGCCGGTTAATCCCGGTGATCCGGCACGCCTCGGAGTTATTAAAGCCCTGCGCGATCAGCCGCGCGAACTGCTCCCGCTTTTCGACCTGCGGCAACACGCCCGGTCCCCGCCGCCCCATCGCAACCCCCGAACCCATCGGGTGTTGCGACGACCGCTAGAAACCGCCGGAGAACCGTGGGGCCAGTTGGGGTTGACACGGCCAGGTGGCGATGGTGAAGTCGGCGAGGTAGGTCATCTCGATGCCCTGATCCCAGGTGATGGTGCCTGCCAGCCTGGCGGGCAAGGCCGTGATGGCCTGCCGCATGGCCTGCCCGGCCAGGCGGGCGTCCCGGCCTTCGGGCAGGTGCAGCAGCATCACGTAGCGGGCCGACCGCGGACTTGCGGTCCTTGCCGATGATCAGGTCGCCTTCCTAGTGGCCGGGCACGGCCCGGTCCTCAGCCTCGGCGGGCCGTTCGCTGAGCATCACCATGTCCTTGATGGGCCCGGACCGGCCATCGCGGCCGCGGGAGCGGCGTCTGGCCCGGCCGGTGGGCAGGCAGCGGGCCAGCTCGCGGCGCAGCTCACCACGGCCCTGCACGTACAGCGTCTGGTAGAAGGTCTCGGGGCTTACTCTCATCATGGATCGCCCGGGAACTCGATCCGCAACCTGCGGGAGATCTGCACCGGTGACCACCATTCGTGCAGCCAGCTGGTGACCTGGGCTGCCAGCTCAGGGCGGGCCAGCTTGGGAGTCTTGGGCCGCCGGGCCTGCTGGCGGGCGCGCTGATGAGCCCGCCGTGCTCGGTATCCCTCCCGGCTGCCGTTGGCGGCCACCTCCCGCGACACGGCGGAGACCGCCTTGCCCAGCCGGGCGGCGATCGCGGTGAACGACTCTCCGGCACGCAGGCCCAGGGTGATCTCCTCCCGGCCGTCCAGGGTCAGCCGCCCCGGCCCGGGCACCCAGCCATCGGCGCGGACCGGCCGCCGCGCGGCGCGACGCACGATCAGCGCCACCCCCTGATGCGAGCAGCCCACCTGCGGGCCTATTTCCCGCAGAGACAGACCCTGGCCTTCAGTCGATGTGTCCGTGGCCCATGAGAGAGAAAGTCCCCGTGTGTGGCCCTCGTGCAAGATGATTGCGCTCGTTCGCGAGGCTAACGAATTTCCGGGGAAGTCAGGCAAGCCAACCCAATGGTACCTTTCAACCTCTAATGGTACCATGCATCTATGGCGCTAAACATCAAGGATCCCGAGACCGAACGCCTGGCGGCCGAGGTGGCTGGTTTGACGGGAACGACAAAGACAGGGGCCGTCCGGTATGCCCTGCGCCAGGTCCTTGAGGCGCAGTCCCGCTCGTCCGTCCGGCAGCGGGAGGAACGCCTCACCCGGTTCCTCGAGGAGGAAATCTGGCCGCTGATACCGCCAGAGCAGCTCGGCAAGCCGGTGTCCAAAGCGGATCGCGAGGAGATCCTCGGTTTCGGCGAGCACGGCGCATGATCATCGACTCCTCTGCGATCCTATCTGTCATCGGCAAAGAACCAGGGTGCGAGCGCATCATCCATGAGCTTGCCGCCTCACCGGTGACCCGGATCGGCGCGCCGACCCGGCTGGAGACGGGCATCGTGCTGACGGCACAGTTCGGGGCGCGGGGGAAGACAGCACTGGCGCGGTTCCTGCAAGAGAACTCTATCGAGACCGTGGCCTTCGACGAGGCTCACGCCAGCGTGGCACTCGATGCTTACTCCCGGTTCAGCAAGGGCAGGCATCCGGCTGCCTTGAACTTCGGTGATTGCTGCACCTACGCGATCGCTTCAGTTGCGGGGGAGCCGCTGCTGTGCATCGGAGACGACTTCGCCAGGACCGATTTGCTCCTGGTCAGCCTCGATAACGATGAGAAGTCAGCTGACGCGGAACAATCCGACGAGCCCACGCACTGAGCCATCGGGTCGGCCTTTGAGGTTACCGCCCTCGTAAGCCCTATCGCGGTACCTGTCCCTGCCGGTATCCACAACAATGGCCAGGCGCGCTTCCTCCTACCAGCCGTACGAGTCCTCCTGCAAGACCGATTTCGAGGTGGATCTCGGATACGGCGACAAGCTAAGTGATGACAACGACCCTGTACAGCGGCTGACGGAGTGCGACTCACTCGGACGCCGATATCCTTTCAACCTACGGTAATCCGACGCAACGCGATGCCGCCTGACGAAATCGCCAGGCATGGCATGTAAGAGGTCAGGGTTGAATCCGGGTGACCGAGCCAAACGATGCTCGGTCATCGTCGACGAAGTCCGGTCGCAAAGATACGACGGTGACGACGTCCAGCGCCGCGCCGTGGGCCGGTGAGCCAGGCAGCAGTGGTATCTGGTAGCGAGATCCAAAGAGCCAAACTAAGAGCCAACGACCGCAGACGTGAGGAGTCACCAGGCTACAACCAGCCACGGTTATCGCAGTTAGATGCCACATCAGGCGACGGCTGGCGATGTCTAGCGACGGGCCGGGTGCGCCTTACAAGCGAGGGGTCACTGGGTTCTAACCCAGTTGCGTCCACCAGGTTTTTGCAGCTAGGTGGCCTTTTTGAAACGCTAATCGGAAGCCCGGTAACCATAGCCGGGAACCACCAGTGCCTGCCCCCGGACGGGGAAGGGTGCCCAAGGGTCGTGGCAGCATTCCCGTCGACTACCAGGGCGGGCCGTGCGGCGACTGCAGGCGCCACCGGCACTGGAGCACGCAAGGCTGAAGGATCCGCGGCACCTGGCCTCGCTGATGCATGCCTACATCGTTGTGGGCCTAATGGCTGGCGTGCGTCCCGAGGAAGCCCTGGCGACCGGGTTGGAGGAGGACGTCGACCTAACCACCCCCGACTCGATCGCCGACCTCTACCGCTGGGTCGGCTCCGTCGACGCAGTCGCCTGCACCGCCTGTGTCACCCATTCACGCCGATCGGCCAACTACACCTGGACCAGTGCCGCGCGGGCCTGACCGGCAAGCTTCTCGGCCAGATCGACTCTGTGACCGGGGATCAGGACTGCTGTTCGTCCCGCGCCGGGGGGAATTATCTACGGCACTACACTGTGCCAGGTGATCGACCTGAAGACCGCTCGGCAAGAGCCAGAACGCTACCGGACCGCCCTCGCCCGCCGTGGCG
>JBAUAY010000941.1:0-2949 GCA_049676235.1 Streptosporangiaceae bacterium | reverse complement strand
AGCACGTGCTCGGCCGCCTCCACCAGGCTCACGTCGCCGCCCAGGCGCCGCACGGCCTGGGCCATCTCGGCGCCGACCGGCCCGCCGCCGAGGATGAGCAGGTGGCGCGGGACGGCCGTCATGGCGGTCACCTCGCGGTTGGTCCACACGCCGTCCAGGTCACGCAGGCCCGGGACCGGCGGTATGACCGGGTCCGCGCCGGTCGCCACCACCACGTGCCGGGCCGTGTGCCGCACGCCGTCCACCTCGACCGCGCCGGGACCGGCCAGAGCGCCGCTCCCGCGCAGCAGGTCGATGCCCTTGGTCGCCAGCCAGGCCACCTGACCGTCGTCGGTGTGGTCGGAGACCATGTAGTCACGCCAGGCCAGCGCGGCGGTCACGTCGACCTGCGCGGTGGCCGCCGCGTGGCAAGCCTGGTAAGCCGCCTCGCCGGGGCGCAGCAGCGTCTTGGACGGGATGCAGGCCCAGTACGAGCACTCGCCGCCGACCAGTTCCCGCTCCACCACCGCCACGTGCAAGCCGCCGTCGGCCAGTTCGCCGGCGCAGTGCTCACCCGGTGAGCCGGCGCCGAGCACGATCACATCGTAATCTTCCATGTCCATGAGCTCGCTTTCTCATCGAATGCCTGAGCCTGAAATCGGGGCCGCCGGAGAAGCTGCTGGAGGACGCGCACCCGAAGATCGAGTGGAGACCCACTATCACTGAATCGGCCAGGCGGCGCTAGGTGTGCGGGCAGTTACCAGGTGAAGTCTTCTTCCCAGAATTCGGTGGTGCCGCGGGAGGATTCCTGGCGGGCGGTCTCCTGGGCGCGCAACTCGACCCGGCGAATCTTGCCGGAGATCGTCTTGGGCAGGTCGCCGAACTCGACCCGGCGGATCCGCTTGTAGGGCGCCACCCGCTCGCGACAGAACGCCATGATGGACTGGGCCAGCTCCGGCGACGGCTCGCGGGCCGCGGCCAGCAGGACGTAGGCCTTCGGCACGGCCAGCCGGACCGGGTCCGGCGACGGCACCACCGCGGCCTCGGCCACCGCCTCGTGCTCGATCAGGATGCTCTCCAGCTCGAACGGCGAGATGCGGTAGTCCGAGGCCTTAAAGACGTCGTCGGTCCGCCCGACGTAGGTGATGTAACCGTCCTCGTCGCAGCTAGCGACGTCGCCGGTGTGGTAGTAGCCGTTCCGCATGGCCTCGGCGTTGAGCTCCGGGTCGTCCAGGTAGCCGGTCATCAGGCCAAGCGGGCGCTGGCCCAGGTCCAGGCAGATCTCCCCGTCCCTGGCCGGCTCGCCGGTCAATGGATCCACCAGCGTCACCTGGTACCCGGGCAGCGGCCGGCCCATCGAGCCCGAGCGGACCTGCTGTCCCGGCGTGTTGCCAACCTGCGCGGTGGTCTCGGTCTGGCCGAAGCCGTCGCGGACCGTGATCCCCCAGGCCTTGCGCACCTGCTCGATCACCTCGGGGTTCAGCGGCTCGCCCGCGGCCACGCACTCACGCAGCGCGGAGATGTCGGCCGCGGTCAGGTCGGCCTGGATGAGCATCCGCCACACGGTGGGCGGGGCACAGAACGTGCTCACCTGGCAGCCGCCCAGCGCGCTGAGCAGGGCCGGTGCCGAAAACCGCTGGTAGTTAAGTACGAGGACGGTCGCGCCCGCGTTCCACGGCGCGAACACGTTGCTCCAGGCGTGCTTGGCCCAACCCGGCGAGGACAGGTTCAGGTGCACGTCGCCTGGCTGGATGCCGATCCAGTACATCGTGGACAAGTGCCCCACCGGGTAGCTGACCTGCGTGTGCGCGGCCAGCTTGGGCTGGGCCGTGGTGCCCGAGGTGAAGTAGAGCAGCAGTGGGTCGTCGGCCCGGGTGACGCCGTCCGGGGTGAACTCGGCCGGAGCGGCGAACGCGTCAGCGTACGCGTGCCAGCCTTCTGCGCCTTCTACGTCTTCCGCGGCGCCGCCGACCACGATCCGCGTCCACTCTCCCGGTACCTCGCCGAACTTCACCAGCTGGGACGTATCGGTGATGACGTGCCGGACCTGGCCCCGCGCGATCCGGTCCACCAGATCGCCCGGCTGCAGCAGCGTGGACGCCGGGATGATCACGGCCCCGAGCTTCATCACGGCCAGGATGAACTCCCACAGCGGCGCCACGTTGCCGAGCATCAGCAGCACCCGGTCGCCGCGCCGGACGCCGAGGCCGCGCAGCCAGTTGGCGACCTGTCCGGACCGGGCCGAAAGTTCGGCGTACGACAGACTGGTGTCTTCGTCGTCGGCGACGATCCGCAGCGCGGGCCGGTCCGGATGCTCGCCCGCGATTACGTCGAACCAGTCGAGCGCCCAGTTGAACTCGCCGAGTTCGGGCCAGGCGAACTCGCGCCGCGCGGAGTCGTAGTCGTCCCGGTAGCGCAGCAGCAGATCGCGAGCCGCCCGGAACGTGGCGTGGCGGGAAGAAGACTCGGTCATCCCGCCATAATTGCAGTTTCATCAGGTGTTAGCCACCCGGGACCGACCCGCCGGGCCGGTCGGCCCGTTCACCATTTCTCCACCTCGCCCGCGGGGTTGTTTACCTCGTAGTTACCGTCATGACAGCCATCATGAGGGCATGGGTGCCTTCCTGGTAATCGCCGGAATCGTGATCTTCGCGTTCGCCATGCTGGGACCGATCCGGGGATTGGACCGGATATGACTGTCACAGAAGGCGTGCTTCTCGCACTTTCCATCGCCGTATTCATCTACCTGGGCGTCGCGCTATTCAAGGCGGAGTGGTTCTGATGGGCTTTACCTGGACCATCATCGTCCTGGTGCGTCACCACGCCCGTTAAGGACGCCGGCCTCCCGCACAGTCGATACAGGTCCGTGCGGCCGGGCGGGCGGCCAGCCGGTCTTCGCCGATCGGCCGTCCGCACCGCTCGCACACGCCGTACCGGCCCTGCTCCAGCCGGTCGAGCGCGGCGCCGACC
>JBAUAY010000940.1:0-1590 GCA_049676235.1 Streptosporangiaceae bacterium | reverse complement strand
GACCAGTGCACCGCTGCGGCCTCGGCGAGTTCCTCGTGGGCCAGGTCGCAGACCGTGATCACGAGGTCGCCGTCGTGCCGGACCTCGCTGATGTGGCGGGGCCGCAGCCGGGGTCGCGGCAGGCTGTGGCGCGTGGCCGCGGCGATAGCGCCGCGGTCGATCGCCGCTGCCGGATGCGTTCCTGCGGATACCGCCGGGACGGTGCTGGCCTGGCGCCATAGCGCGGCGGCCAGGTGCGAGCGCGCGGAGTGGGCGGTGCAGACGAACAGCACCCGCAGCGCCGCGCGGGCGGACGGGGGGGCCAGCTGGTCCAGGGCGCCGGGGATCAGTTGCAGGTAGGTGCGGCGGCGGTCGCCTTCGGAGCGGCGGCGGGTGAGGATCCCGGCTTGTTCCAGCACGTGCAGGTGGTGCGTCAGCAGGTTGGACGGCATGGCCAGCATGGCGGCCAGCTCGGACGGGGACGCGTCCCCGGCCAGCAGCGTGTCGGTGATCCGCAACCGGGCCGGGTCGGCCAGCGCGGCATGCAAGATGGCGCGCCGCTCCAGCTCAGAGATTCGTTCAGAATTCATTGACTCAATATTGACTGAACTATCTTCCTCTGTCAAGATGAGCGGCGTGAACAGTGCACCCGTCCTGCTGTGGCGCCGGCTGCTAGCCGAGTTCCTGGGCAGCGCGTTCCTGGCCGCGGTGGTGATCGGCTCAGGCATCGCCGCGCAGCGGCTGTCGCCGGGCCAGACCGGGCTGGAGCTGCTGGAGAACGCGGCGGCGACCGCGGCCGGGCTGTTCGCGATCATCTTGATGTTCGGGCCGGTCTCCGGCGGCCACTTCAACCCGGTGGTCTCCTTCATCGATGCCTTCTTCGGCGGGCTGTCCTGGCGGGACGCCGGGGCGTATCTCCCGGCGCAGGTGGCCGGGTGCATCGCCGGGGCGGTGGCGGCGAACCTGATGTTCGCCCTGCCAGCGGTCACCATCTCAGGCAAGCACCGGGCCACTCCCGCGCACTTCCTCTCGGAGGTCATCGCCACGATCGGGCTGCTGCTGGTGATCTTCGCGCTGGCCCGGTCCGGGCGCAGCCGGTCCGCCCCCGCGGCGGTGGGCGCCTATATCGGCGCGGCGTATTTCTTCACCTCCTCCACCAGCTTCGCCAACCCGGCCATCACCATCGGCCGGATGTTCTCGGACACCTTCGCGGGCATCGCCCCGTCCTCGGTGCCGCCCTTCATCGCCGCGCAGGTCCTCGGCGGCATCGCCGCCGCCGGGATCATCAAGGCGCTGTACCCCGCCATCACGACCGCCGAGGCCGCCGACATCATCGTCCCGCACAGCGACGGGCGCGCGGCCGCCCGAGCTGGATACGACGGTGCGTTGTCGTCCGCGGACCGGCCGTCCGGCTCGGTCCAGTCTCCGTGAGCAGATAACACATTAGGAGCCCTGCCATGCACCTGGTCATGATCGGCGGCAGCGACGCCGGGATCAGCGCCGCCTTGCGGGCCCGCGAACTGGACCCGGCCGCGGACGTCACGGTGGTCCTGGAGGACGTCTACCCGAACTTCTCCATCTGCGGCATCCCGTACTACGTCTCCGGTGAGG
>JBAUAY010000939.1:0-5025 GCA_049676235.1 Streptosporangiaceae bacterium | reverse complement strand
ACCGAGGTCGGCAGGCTGATCGTGCAGGCCGCGGCGGGGAACCTGAAGAAGGTCTCGCTGGAGCTCGGCGGCAAGAGCCCCAACATCGTGTTCGACGACGCCGAGGCAGGTGCGGTCGAGGGCGCGGCCAACGCGATCTTCTTCAACCACGGCCAGTGCTGCGTCGCTGGCTCCCGCCTGTTCGTCCAGGAGGACAAGTTCGACGAGGTGGTCAACGGCGTCGCCGAGATCGCCAAGGGCATCAAGCTCGGCCCGGGCATGGAGTCGGGAACGCAGATGGGCCCGCTGGTCTCCGAGGAGCAACTGCAAAGGGTCACCGGGTTCCTCGAGTCCGGCCGGGAAGACGGCGCCACCACCATTACCGGCGGCGGCCGCTTCGGTGACCATGGCTACTTCGTCGAGCCTACGGTCATCACCAACACCCGGCCCGATATGAAGATCGTCCGCGAGGAGATCTTCGGTCCGGTCGTGGTGGCCGCCCCGTTCCGCAGCCTGGACGAGATCGCCGCCGAGGCGAATAACTCGGAGTACGGCCTTGGGGCCGGGATCTGGACCAGGGACATCTCCAAGGCCCACGCCCTGGCCAAGAAGCTCCGCGCCGGAACGGTCTGGATCAACTGCTACAACGTCTTCGACGCCTCCCTGCCGTTCGGCGGCTACAAGCAGTCCGGCTGGGGCCGCGAGATGGGCCACGAAGTGCTTGAGGCCTACACCGAGGTCAAGGCGGTCACCACCCAGCTATGAGTCAGCCCTGTCAGCCGGGGGCGGGGCCGCCGGCCCTCGCCCCGCCCCCGGCAGGCAGTCTCGATGCTCAGATCCTGGTTACATGGCAGGCTCTGCTGCTCAACCCCGACCTTGATCCTCGCCACGCCCTGCACGCCATCGACCGGCTCCTCGACCAGCGCGCCCGCCACGCCGCCAACCCCACGGCGTCCGCAAGGCCGCTGAACCGCGCGCTGCCGGCAGGATCCGCGGCCCAGCACGCCGTCCTGGCCGAAGTCCTCGCCATACTCCTGTAGCGGATGTAGCGGTCACACCTATATCCACTCGGGGGATGCGGGCCTATCGGTACAGCGGTGAGGCTTAGAGCAGGTACTGGTATGGCGGGAGGTGCGGCCTGTGGCGATGGCCGAGTGGCTCTGCCACGCGCGGTCCTACGCGCGGTGCGAGCCGAGCAAGTTGACCGACCAGGAACTGGCCGGCCGGGTGTACCGGCAAGCTCGGTGCGCCAGTTCGCGCCTCGAGCCTGACGAGTGGTTCCCCCTCGCCCCGGACGTAGCGAAGGCGCGAGACCAGGCCGCCAGCGCGATCGCGATCTGCGCCGGCTGCCCGGTCCGCGCGGATTGCCTGGAACTTTCGCTACGGCACCCCTTCGATATCGGCGCCTACGGGGTGTGGGGCGGGCTGGTCGAAGGGGAACGCCGGGCGCTTCGGCGCCAATGGCTGGCGGGTACCCGCGTCGCCGAGTTCCTTTAGGCCGCCAGGCGGCCCGGTTTAGCTTCGGCACCAAGCAGACCTGCACTGGCAGGACTGGGAAGCCGCCAGCCTGGGCATGATCGTTTTCGTGCCAGTATCTATTTTCGAACACAAGCCGGAGTATTGCCCGTTCGGTCATCAGCTGTGGCCCGGCCGGGCCCAGGTCAGCTGGAAGCCCTGCGTCTGTGCGGCGGCCCGGGAGGGAGCCGAACGCGGCCGCGGCATGGGCCACGTCTGGGTGTCCTGCCGCACCTGCCACGACCAGCTCAGGCAGACCACGTTCTACGAGCCGCCACATGACATCAGGCACCGCCCGACGGGTCCCCAGGCCCCTGGTCATGTCAAGATTTAAAACACTTAACGTCCCGAAGCCGGGGAAGAGTTAGGACCGTCACCCAATCCGAAGGAGCGTCGATGAAGACCAAGGCTGCTGTCGTCTACGAGCCCGGCAAGCGCATCGAAATCGAAGAGCTCGACCTGGATGGGCCGCGGGAAGGCGAGGTCCTCATCCGCTACACCCACGCGGGCCTGTGCCACTCCGACGTCCACATCGCTCACGGCGATCTCCCGGCGCGGTTGCCCATGGTGCTAGGCCACGAAGGCGCGGGGATCATCGAGGAGGTCGGGGCGGGCGTGACGCGCGTGGCGCCCGGTGACCACGTCGTCTGCTCGTTCATCCCGAACTGCGGTGTCTGCCGCTACTGCGCCACCGGCCGCCAGTCGATCTGCGACATGGGCGCGACGATCCTGGAGGGTTATCTGCCCGGTGAGCGCTTCCCCATCACCGGGCCCCGCGGCCAGTACGGCGCCATGTGCATGATCGGGACCTTCAGCCAGTACGGCGTGATCAGCCAGACCTCGGCGGTCAAGGTCGATGACGATCTGCCTCTGGAGAAGGCCGTGCTGGTCGGCTGCGGCGTGCCGACCGGGTGGGGGTCCGCCGTAAACACCGCGAACGTCGCTCCCGGCGACACGGTCGCGATCTACGGCGTCGGCGGTATCGGGATCAACGCAGTCCAGGGCGCCCGCTACGCCGGCGCGAAGAACGTCGTCGCCATCGACCCGCTGGAGAACAAGCGCGAGAAGGCGATGGAACTCGGCGCGACCCACGCCTTCGCCACCGCCGAAGAGGCCCAGGAGGCCATCACCGAGATGACCCGGGGACAGGGCGCCGACTCGGCCATCCTCACCGTCGATCTGATGACGGCCGAAGTCGTCGAGGCCGGGTTCAACGCGATCGGCAAGGGCGGCACCGTGGTGGTGACCGGGCTGAACAAGCTGGAGGTACCGACGGTTACCGTGTCGGGGTCGATCCTGACCCTGTTCCGCAAGACGATCAAGGGCAGCCTGTTCGGCGACTGCAACCCGACCACCGACATCCCCAAGATCCTGGGGCTGTACCAGGCCGGCGACCTCAAGCTCGACGAGATCATCACCCGGACCTACACCCTGGACGAGGTCAACGAGGGCTACGACGACCTGCTGGCCGGCAAGAACGTGCGCGGCGTCATCGTGCACGAGCACTGACCGTATGCCGAAACAGGTGGTGGGGCGCCAGCGCGAGCTTGAGCTGGTGCGAGCCGCGCTCGCGTCTGGCGCCCACATCCTGCTCGAGGGGCCGCCGGGTACCGGCAAGTCCACCCTGCTGCGGCAGGTCGCGGCGGCCCGGCACGCCGAGTTCGTGCTCGTCGAGGGGAGCGCCGAGCTGACGCCCGCCCGCCTCATCGGATCGTTCGACCCGGCGCTTGTGCTGGAACAGGGGTACCGGCCGGAGAACTTCTCTGACGGGCCGCTAGTCCGGGCCATGCGCGACGGCGGCCTGCTGTATCTAGAGGAACTCAACCGGGTCCCGGAAGAGACGATCAACGTCCTGCTGACCGTCATGTCCGAGGGCGAGATCAACGTGCCGCGACTCGGGCGTGTCGCCGCAGACGAGAGCTTCCGGCTGGTCGCGGCCATGAATCCGTACGACTCGGTGGGCACCTCCCGGTTGTCGATGGCGCTCTACGACCGGACCTGCCGGATCTCCGTTGGCTACCAGGACGCCGGGCACGAACGCCAGATTGTCCAGCTCGCGGCCGAACACGCCAAGCAGGCCCTCGTCACGGAGGCGGTCGACCTCGCCCGCGCCACCCGTGAGCACTCCGACCTGCGCTCGGGCGCCTCGGTCCGGGGCGCCATCGACTACGCCCGGCTGGTCCCCGAACTCGCCGAGATCCGGGCCGTCCCCGCCGATGACTGGCAGGCCGGGCTGGACGCCGCCCTGACCACCTTGTCCGGGCGCGTACGGCGGCACGAGTCCTGCCAGCGGTCGGCCGACCAGGTCATCGAGGAGATATTCCGGCGCGTACGGGCCGCCGCTCAGGCCGGCGACCCGCCGGGAGGCGAGAACCGCCCGGGGGAATGACCAGCCCGTCGGCCGCTCCGGGGGCCGGCGGGCGCCAACAGCGGCCGCGCCCCAGATCGGCCAAGTCCGGGCGGCCCGAGGGAAAGACGGTTGGGCGGCGCGAGCTCTCGCGTCACGCCCGCTTCGCCGAGATCAGCCCAGAGGTGGGCGTCCTCGACGAGCGCGCGATGAGCCAGGCCCTCGCCGACGACCCGGCCGCGTTCGAGCTGCTGGCCGTCATGACCACAGCGACCGATGAGAACCTGCGGGCCGCCGCGATCCGGCTCAGTACGAGCATCGTGCTGGAGCGGGCCCGGGCGGGGCGCGCTTCGATGCGTGGGATCTCCCGGCTTCGGCCGGTCCGCGGGGCGACCGACGGCGACCTGGACATCGACGCCTCGATCGATGATGTTTCCGCCACCCGCGCCGAGGGCCGGCCGGTGACGTCCGAGGACCTGACCACCGTGCAGTGGGCGAAGGCGCACACGGCCTTCGCGGTCGTGGTCGACCGGTCAGGTTCGATGAGCGGGGCGAGGCTGGCCGCAGCCGCGACGGTCGCCGCCGCCTGCGCGCTGCGAGCCCCGCAGGAGCACGCCGTGCTGTCCTTCGCCGGTTCCGTCGAGGTGATCCGTCCCCTGGTCAGCGACGTCGCACCCGCCGTGGTCGCCGAGCGGCTGCTCCGGGTGCGGGGACACGGCGTGACCAGGCTGGCCACCGCGCTCAAGGCCGCGGGGGAGCAGCTGGCGCCCGCCCGGGCCCGGCGCCGGGTAGTCATCTTGCTGTCCGACTGCCGGAGCACCGATGACGACGACACGCTGGAGACCGCTCGCGCCCTGCCCGAACTGGTCATCCTGGCCCCGGCCGACGACCACGAACAGGCCGCGCACCTGGCTGGCCTGGTCGGTGCGCGATGGACCGCGCTCGCGCACCCCCTGGACGCCGCCGCGGTCCTGGACCGGCTGCTCGAAGCCCGCAGCACCGCTTGAGTCGGCCAAGGCGGCCGGTTGAACGGCGCATCGGGTATGGGCGCATCTGATGGCAGAGCCTAGGGTCGTGCTATGGGATCAGCGAACGTGCCCGGCTCCGAGGTCATCAGCGTCAAGGTACCCGGCGGCGCCGTCGCGGTTGAGGTGATCAGGGCGGCGGCGGGCCTGATCCTGGAG
>JBAUAY010000938.1:0-3377 GCA_049676235.1 Streptosporangiaceae bacterium | reverse complement strand
ATGCTGGCCTCGCAGAATGCTTCGGCCTGACGGGCCAGGCTCGGTGTGGGCGGTGACCTCGTCCCTGAGCCGGGTCCAGCTGGCGAAGCCGTACTCGCGGGCCACCGCCAGCTGCGCGCTGGCCAGGTCAGCGCGTCCGCCACCGCCCGGATGCGGCCGGCGGCCGTGGTGTCGTCCGCCTGCGCGGCGCGCAGCAGGTCCCGGGCCTGGCGGCGCAGGTGGTCGAGGCTGGGCTTGGCCGGAAGATCCGCCATGACGTCTCCTTCACCGGCCCGCGATCCGCACGGCAGGCCGGGCAAGGGAGATTGCCGTGATCTGCTTTTGTTTGCACTCAGAGGTGGACTATGTCCTGCCCGCGGACCCGGAGGCGCCCTCTCGCACCCGCAGCCACGGTAATCAACGCGGCGTGCTCCTGTCTAGCGATGGCCGCGCAGGTCGTCCAGGAAGCTCCGGGCGGCGGAGACGGCGCCGGCGGTGCGATGGGCGGCCTGGAAGGCGGTACGGGCCGCGGTGCCGGCCAGGCCGGGAATTCCCGTGGCGAAGTCGGTGATGGGGTTGCCGGTTTGCTCCACGACGCGGGTGCCGGGCGGGACGTGCACCCGGAAGTCGTCCGGGTCAACGGGTTCGGTGCTGAGGTCGTCGAGTTCCCACCAGGCGGAGGGCGCGTCGCCGATGTAGGAGATCAGGCGGAGCAGGCAGCCGGTCTCGGCGTCCACGATCGCGTCGGCGGGGAAGTAGGTCAGCGGTCCCGCCAGGTACTCGGTGCCGGGGCCGCGGTTCACCCGGAGCTGGCGGGCGCGGCGGCCGCGGTAGGTGATGTCCCGGGCGCCGGACAGCCGGCAGCGGAGCAGCCAGCCCGTGTAGATCAGGTGTGCGGCCTGTGTCCCCAGCGGCGCGGCCGGGCCGGTCAGGATCCGGTCCGGGAAGACCCGCCAGTAGCGCTCGCCGTCGCAGGCGTTCACCTGCAGGCCGCCCCGGTCAGCGCGGCGCAGGTAGTCGACGCGGTACCGGTCCGGGCCGCTGATGCGCAGCCGGGCGTCGGTTCGGGTCACGGTCTTCTCGCCAGGCAACGCGTCGATGAGGCCGCCGATGCCGCCGAGGCCGGCGGCCCGGACGTCCTGCGCCATCCGCGCCATCGTCACGGCCAGGTCATGCCACTCGCGCACCGTGGCGCTCAAATCGCGGGGTTCGCCGGTGCGGTAAAGCAGGTACAGCAGATCGTCGGGCGGTGAGCCGTCTTCGGCGGCGAGCACGTCCGGGTCGGGTGACGGCATCGCCGCCTCGGCGTGGTCGGAGTCCGCGTCGCGGCCCGGGAAACGCGGCGCGTGCTTGACGACGGCGCCGAGGCCGCCCAGGGCGAGGTCGATGACGACGTTCTTCGCCTTCGACCCCTCCGGGGCGCTGAGCGGCGCCCCCGGTGCTTCGCGGAAGTGGCTGCCCGGCGGCGCCGTGAACCCGGCCGGGTCGGGCGCCGCGGGCGGGTTCACGGTCACGTCCGTCAGCTCGGTGACGGCGAGCAGGCGGCCCCGGAACGTCTCCTCGCGGCGGAGCAGGATACCCAGCTCGGCGTCGACGGCGGCCTCGACGTGTTCGTGGAGCCGGTCGCCGGCACGGGGCGTGGCCGCGATGGCTATCGCGGCGCGGCCGCAGGCGGTCACCGGCCCGAGTATCTCCAGGACGTAACCGTCGAGCAGGTCCTGCGGGCAGAAGAGCACGGCGACCGGCCGGGCGTCGTCGAGGCCCACCTCGGCCGCGGAGGGCTCTGACCGGCCGGACGGCCACCAGGTCCAGCCACGCTGGCCGTCGTTCCCCTGGACCACCGCGTCCTCGTCCTGGCGCTCCATGCGGTAATGGCCGCCGGGCGCGATCAGCAGCGCCGCGCGGCCGGACTCGAAGCGCACCTCGGCAGACAGGGACAGGCGGGTCCAGTCGGCCCGGTGGAGCAATCCGATCACTTCTGGCAGTTCGGCCACGATGGCACCATCCGAGGCGAGTCGGAGGCGGGGAGGTGGGAAAGCGCAACCCCGTTTGGTCAAATTATGCTCTGTGCCGGCCGGGGACCCGCACGGCTTGTGATGCAGGGGCGGGATTGGCGCTGGCCGGGCCGTTGCGTGAGGCCTAGCGTCGGCCGTGAGGGCCGCCCCACGGAGGTGATGAGTTGACAGACGCTCCGGCTGAGGAATTCCTCGAACTCGACGGCGGCCGTGTCCATCTGCTCCGCGGCGGGCGAACGGCGGCGGCTTCGGGCCGGGATACCTGGTCAGGCTATGGTGCCGCGCGACCGGGCCGGGCCTGACCGGTTCGAGCTTGGCCAGCCAGGGCTCCCGGCGGCGCTTGCGGCGCTCTGCGAAACGCTCGGCCGGGTCATCGCGGCCACCATGCCCGCATCGATGCGGTAGGCAGGCTGACCAGCCGAGCCAAATCGAACGTTTCCGCAGGTGAGGTTATGTGGGGCGGGTGGGGCTCGAACCCACGACCGGCGGATTATGAGTCCGCTGCTCTGACCGGCTGAGCTACCGCCCCGGCACCGGGTGCACACTACACCAAGTCGCCTGCCACCGTCGACGCGTGCTCGGACGGCAGGATCTGGGTCAGCCTGCGCGGGCGGCTCGGGTACTTGTCCTGCTCCTGGGGGTAGCCGAGGGACACTTCCTCGAACCGCACGCCGTCCTGCCAGGTGGTCCTCGGAATGTGCAGGTGGCCGTAGACCACGGCGAGGGCACGGTATCGCAGGTGCCAGTCGGCCGTCTGCTCGGTCCCGCACCACTGGGCAAAAACCGGGTAGCGCAGGATCTGAGTTGGTTCGCGGGTGAGCGGAAAGTGGTTGACCAGGATGGTCGGCAGCTGGGGGTCGAGGGCCGCCAGCCGTGGCGTGGTCGCGTCGATCCGGGCCTGGCACCACGCCTCCCGGCTCGGGTACGGGTCGGGGTACAGCATCCGTTCGTCCGTGCCCACGACCCCGCTCTGGTAGGCCAGGGCCAGCCCCTCGGCTTTGGTGCTGGCGCCGGCCGGGTGGAACGTGTAGTCGTAGAGCAGGAACAGCGGGACGATCACGGCGGGGCCGCCGGCGCCGGGCCATACCGGGTAGGGGTCCTCCGGGGTGATCACGCCGAGGTCGCGGCACAGCGCCACCAGGTGCTGGTAGCGTTCCTCGCCGCGCAGCTTGACCGGATCGGCGGGATGAGACCACAGGTCGTGGTTGCCGGGCACCCACACCACAGTGCCGAACCGGCCAGCGAGCGTCCGCAGCGTCCACTCGATGTCCGCGACCTTCTCGGCCACGTCGCCGACCACGAGCAGCCAGTCGTTCGGCGAGCCGGGTGGCAGGTCCTCGACCCACTGCCGGTTCTGCGGGTAGGACACGTGCAGGTCGCTGA
>JBAUAY010000937.1:0-1649 GCA_049676235.1 Streptosporangiaceae bacterium | reverse complement strand
GGCGGGACCCGGTCGCGCGGCTGCGCGGCCAGGCAGTCAGACTGCTGGACGCCTGCGCCGCTGCCGGGCCGGCCGGGCGCCGGGTCGCCATCGAGGACCGTGTGCTGACCGCGAGCATGGTCGCGGTGACCGGAGCCATCGAGATCACCGTCCACGGCTGGGACATCTTTGTCGTGTGCGGCGCGGCCCGGCCGGTCCCGCCGGGCCTGGCGGCCGTCTTTCTGCCGATTGCCCCGCTGGTGATCACTCCAGGGACCCGGCCTGGGCTGTTCGCCGGCGCGGTCCGGCTGCCCAGCCCAGCCGGCCCCGGCGACCAGCTCATCGCCTTCCTCGGCCGCTACCTGCGCCTGCGGGCCGCGCCCGGGCCCGCCACCGCCTAAGCCAGGCACCCGGGTCAGCCCGGCGCGGCGATTCCGCCGAATCCAGTTGGTCTATATCAGTAGGCCGCCAAACGAGCGGCGGGGAACCCGCAAGACCAGGACGCATGCCTGCTCACCGCGGCCGGCCTCAACTCGGTGCAGCACTGAACGGAGAAACTCACATGTCCCAGGCAACTGCCGCCCTGGCCGCGGGCCAGAACGGGAATCAGGTCCGTCGCTGGCGCGCGTTCGCGGTGCTGGCTGTCTCGTTCTTCATGACGATCGCGGACCTCGCGATCGTCAACGTCGCTCTGCCGACCATCGGCCGCAAGCTGCACATGCCCGAATCGAGCCTGCAATGGGTCGTCACCGGCTACGCGCTCACCTTCGGCGGCTTCCTGCTGCTCGGTGGCCGCGCCGCGGACCTGCTGGGGCGCCGCCGGATGCTGATGATCGGCCTGTTCGTCTTCACCGCGGCGTCGCTGGCCTGCGGGCTGGCGACAACCGACTCGTTCCTGATCCCGATGCGCTGCGTGCAAGGGCTCGGCGCGGCGATCGTGCTCCCGGCGGCGCTGTCGATCGTGATGAACATGTTCCCCGAAGGCGCCGAGCGGAACAAGGCACTCGGCGTGTGGGGCGCCATCGGAGCCAGCGGCGCGACCGTCGGGCTGATCGCCGGCGGCCTGCTCACCCGCTACGCCGGCTGGCAGTACATATTCTTCCTCAACGTCCCGATCGGAGCCGCGGCGCTGCTGCTCGCCCCGCGCGTCGTGCCGGAAAGCCGGCTCGCCACGGCACGCCGGCGCTACGACCCGTTCGGCGCGGTCGCGGTGACCGGCGGCCTGTCACTGCTGGTCTACGCGATCTCGACCGCCCCGCAGGCCGGGTGGGGTACCGCCCGGACGGTGTCGCTGCTGGCCGTTTCCGCCGCCCTGCTCACGGCCTTCCTGGTCATCGAGACCCGGGTGGAGGCACCGCTGATGCCACTGCGGATCTTCCAGAACAAGACGCTGGCGGGCGCGAACGCGGTCAGCGTGCTGCTCGGCGGCAGCTTCTTTGCGTTCATCTTCATCGGCACCCTGTACATGCAGCAGGTACTCGGGTACTCCGCGCTGAAGGCCGGCCTCGCCTGGCTGGCGACGTCACTCACCTCGGTCGCCTTCGCCGGCCTGTCCCAGGCGCTGGTCACCCGCGGCTGGGCCAAGCTCGTGATGGCGGCCGGCATGGCCATGATCGGCGGCGGCGTGCTGTGGGCCACCCAGGTGACCGTGCACGGGCACTTCTGGGCCA
>JBAUAY010000936.1:0-7144 GCA_049676235.1 Streptosporangiaceae bacterium | reverse complement strand
TGCTCGACCGCCAGCCCGGTGAGGTCCAGGATCTGCTCCTGCGTACCTGCCTGCTGGACCGGGTCAACGGCGAGCTGGCGGACCTGCTGACCGGCCGCCCGGGCTCGGAACGGATCCTGCTGGAGCTAGAGGACGCGAACGCGTTCGCGGTATCGCTCGACCCCGGGCGGACCTGGTTCCGCTACCACCACTTGTTCGGGGATCTGCTGCGGCTGGAACTGCGCCGGACGCTGCCCGAAGAAATGCCGGTGCTGCACCGGCGGGCCGCGGAATGGTTCACCGAGCATGGCGAGGTCATCGCGGCTATCCGGCACACTCAGGCGGCGGGCGACTGGCCTGATGCGGCCCGGCTGCTGGCCGATCATTCGTTCAGCCTGACGCTCGACGGGCACGCGCAGACCATCCGGGCGCTGGTGCGGGCCTTCCCGCCGGGCGCGGATCATCCGGAGCTGGCCCTGGTGCGCGCAGGCGGTGATCTCGTCCAGGGGCGCCTGGACGAGGCGGCCGCGCACCTGGCGGTCGCTGAGACCTACGCCGTGACCGCGCCGCCGGATCGCCGGCGCCGCCTCAAGGTGGCGATCGCGGCGCTGAAGCTGTCGCTGGCCCGGCGCCGCGGTCACCTGGCTGGCGTCGTCGAACAGGTCAGCTTCCTGGCCTCGCCGGTCACCGGGCCGTCCGATGAGGACATCGCGCTGGGCAGCGACCTGCGCGCGGTGGCGCTGATGAACCTGGGAACCGTCGAGGCGTGGTCCCTAGGGCTCCCTGAAGCCGAGCGCCACCTCCAGGAGGGCGCCATCCTGGCCCGGCGGATCGGCCGGCCCTACCTCGAGGTCGGCTGCCTGGCGCAGCTCGGCTTCGCGTCGAAGATCCACTCGTTCGCTATCACCCAGGGGCGCTGCCGCGAGGCGATAGCGGCCGCTGAGCGGCATGGCTGGGGCGCGGAACCGGTGATCGCGCCCGCGCTGGTAACGCTGGCCGGCACGATGGTGTGGACAGGCGAGTTCGACGAGGCTGAGCGATGGCTGCAGCGCACGGTACGGGCCCTGCAGGCAGACATCGGGCCGGACATCAGGCTGCTGCTGCACCAGACGACGGGGATACTGCAGGCCTGTCGCGGCCGCCACCGCGAGGCGCTCAAGGAGTTCAGCGCGGCCGAATACCTGCAATCGCAGCTAGAGGGCCCGCACGCCCTGACGGGCCAGGTGACCGGCTGGCTGCTGGCCACCCAGGCCCGCCTCGGGATGACCGGCGAAGCCCGCGCCGCGCTCGCGGCGCTCGATGACGAGCGGGCCGGCTCGGGCGAAATCGGTAATGCCCGCGCGGTGATCTGCCTCGCCGAAGGCGATCCGGCCGGAGCTCTCAGCGCGCTGCGGGACGTCCTGGACGACACGGCACCGGTCATCGGCTACGTCACGGTCGTTGAGGCTCACCTGCTCGCCGGGCTCGCCCACCGCGAGCTCGGTGATCAGCGCGCGGCGAACCTGGCCGCCGAGCGCGCGCTGGCTCTCGCGGAGGCTGACCGGCTGCTACTGCCGTTCGCGATAACGGGCTCACGGGAGCTGCTGGAGGCCTTGCCGCGGCATGAGACGGCGCACGCCGCGCTGCTCACCGACATCCTCGATGTGTTGCGCGGCGCATCCCCGGCGGCCAGATACCAGTCCGCACCGCCGGAAACGGAGGAGCTCAGCCTGGGCGAGCTCAGGGTGCTGCGGTATCTCCCGACGAACCTGTCCAGGCCGCAGATCGCAGGCGAGCTGTCAGTGTCGCTGAACACCATCAGCACGCACATCCGCAGCATCTACGCCAAGCTCGGTGTGCGGAGCCGCTCCTCGGCGGTGCAGCGCGCGCGGGAGCTGCGGCTGCTCGCGGGCGGTCGCACGCGCTAGCCCGGAGGTCACCGGATCCCGGTGATGCGGGTTCACCTGCCCGGCCCCGAGCATGAGGTCATGGATCCGGTACCAGCCCTGTACACGATCCGGATTAACGGGCACCGCGGCGCCATGGTGCTGTCCGCGTTCCAGGATCGAGTGACAGCTGCTCACCGTGATGGCCACTACCGTCGGGCGCGTCTATCCAGCGACCCGGCGACAGCCGAAAGAAAGCGCCGTATTGTCCAAATCAACGTCCATCTCCATCGTCAGACCCAGCCGTGATGACGATGACCGGCGTACCTGCCGGGGAAGGGAGCGAGTTCGGTGAGCGAGGATCCCGGCCGTGCTGTCTGGCTGCCGCAGGCGCGCTCTTACCTGCGCGACGGTGACCCGGTGCTGGCCCGGCTTATCGACGACCGGCCGGACTTCGATCCCCGGGCGTGGATGGACCAGCTGCCGCCGATGGACCTGTACGGCGCCCTGCTGTTCCAGGTCACCGGCCAGCAGCTGTCTGTCGCGGCGACCCGCCGGACCCTGGCCCGCATCCAGGCCCTGTTCGGCGGTCACCTCCCCGCCCCCGCCGAACTGCTGAAAGTAGATCCCAGCCAGCTGCGTCAGGCCGGCCTGTCCTGGCGGAAGATCAACACGCTACGCGACCTGGCCGAGCGGCTAACCGACGGCCGGCTGGACCAGGAGGTGCTGAGCACCCTGCCCGACGATGAGCTCATGGCCGAGCTCACCGCGATTCCGGGCATAGGCCCGTGGACCGTGCAGGGCGCCATGCTCGTCGCGCTGCGGCGCGAGGACGTCGTCCTGCCGGGTGACCTGGCGCTCCGCAAGGCCATCCAGGCCGCCTATCAGCTGGACCACCGGCCCACCCAGGAGGAGGTCCTGGCTATCGCCGAGAAATGGCGGCCCTACCGTAGCCTGGCGACCAGCTACCTGTTCTCCGCTGCCTTCGAGCCAGCCGAGGCGCCACCGTCGCACCCGTGAAGATTGGGCCGTACTGATGTCGATGTTCGATTACGACGCCCGGCCGGTCACGCCGGGCGTTGTCCTGGTGGGCACGCCGGCCTCCCGGGGCGCGTACGCGATCCGTGATTTCCTGAGCCGCAACGGTTACCCGTTCGAGTGGGTGGACGCCGGCCAGCCCGATGCGGTACGGGTGGTCCTGGGGGCCGCCGAGGTGGAGCCATCGGCGCTACCGCTGTGCATCCTGCCGGACGGGTCGCGGCTGGCATCCGCGACGGTGGAACAGGTCGCCGCGGGTCTTGGCATGGTCGCGGCCCCGTCGCGGCCGAAATACGACCTGATGATCGTCGGTGCGGGACCGGCCGGGCTGGCCGCCGCCGTGAACGCGGCATCGGAGGGCCTGCACACGGTAGTCGTCGAGGCGGTGGCGCCGGGCGGCCAGGCCGGAACCACGTCGATGATCGAGAATTACCTCGGTTTCCCCAACGGGATCAGCGGCAGCGAACTGGCGACGCGCGCGACGGTGCAGGCGCGCCGGTTCGGTGCCGAACTGCTGCTGGCCAGGCCCCTGGTCGACGTCTCGGCCGATGGGCCGGGCTATGTCGCCAAGCTGTCCGACGGCACGCTGATACGCGGGCGGGCGGTGCTGTTCGCCAGCGGAGTGGAGTGGCGCCGCCTGGACGTGCCCGGGATCGATGACCTGCTCGGCGCGGGGGTCTACTACGGGGCCGGGCCGAGCGAGGCGCTGGCGTGCACCGGTTCCCGGGTCGTCGTGGTGGGCGGCGGCAACTCAGCGGGCCAGGCAGTCGCCCGGTTCTCCCGGTACGCCAGGCAGGTCACGTTGCTGGTCCGCGGCCGCGACCTCGGCGCGTCGATGTCGCAGTACCTTATCGATCAGCTGTCCGCGATCCCGAATGCCGACGTGCGGGTACGCACGCAGGTGGTGGGCCTGCAGGCCGATGACAGCCTCCGGGCGGTCATGGTGCGCTCCGGGGACAGCACCGAACCGGCGCCGTTGCCGGTGAATGCCTTGTTCATCTGCATCGGCGGCACCCCCCGCACCGACGGCGCCGCTGGGATCGGGCTGGCCACCAACTCTGCCGGGTACCTGGTGACCGGCGGCGATGGCGCCGCTGATCCAGGCGGTCACTGGCCACTGTCCAGGGAGCCGCTGCCGCTGGAGACCAATGTGCCCGGAGTGTTCGCCGCGGGGGACGTGCGCTGCGGGTCGGTCAAACGCTGCTCGGCGGCCATCGGCGAGGGATCCATGGCCGTGGCGCTCGTCCACCGGCGGCTGGCGGAGCTAGGCGGTGACTGAGCTGCCCGCGGTGGCGAGTCCGGGCGCCGCGGCGTCCCCGGAGTTCGCTGAACTCGCCTCCGACGAACAGATCGCCAAGGCCGCTGCGGCGCTGGATCGCAATGGCATCCGGTCACTGCTCGCCGCCACAGGTGCCGACGCGCGGGGCCTGGTCGGCTCTCTCCTGGTGGACGCCGCCGAGGTATACAACAACACCTCCCAGACCCTCGAAGCCATCGGCGTCGCCGACGACATCGAAAGGTCTGGCCGCTACCAGCCGCTCCGGTTGCGGCTGTACCGGATGGACCGGGAGATGCAGCGGCGCGAGATGCGCGCCCTGGCCGCGTCGCCCGACTATGTTGTCGGCAGCGTGCACGCGCTGACCGAGGGCGGATCGCTGCTCATCGCGTCGGCCAGCGGCAGTCAGCTGGGCCCGCTCGCGTCGGGTGCGGGCCGCGTGATCCTGGTCATCGGGGCCCAGAAGATCGTCCCCGATGTCGCCACCGGGATGCGGCGTATCTACGAATACTGCTACCCGCTCGAGGACGCCCGGGCCCGGCGAGCCTACGGGGTGCCCAGCGGGGTGAACAACATCCTCATTATCAACAAGACGGTCACCCCCGGCCGGATCACCGCGATCATCGTCCAGGAGCGCCTCGGCTTCTGATCACCTTCGGCTCGAGCGTGGCGGCAGCCGGTGAATCACCTGGATCAGGTGACGATCGCTCACCAGCCCGGTCATAACACTGTGAAAGGCAACCTGGCCGTCACGTACAGATGCGAAGTTCTAGTAACCAGATCCCCTGAACACCGCCGTGTTCCCCGATCACCTGGAGATCTCCATGCCGCCGTTTGGTCAGGCCCGCCGCGCCGAGTCGAGTCCGAGGGTCGGCATGATGTCTACCTTCGCACTCGGCCAAATGCAGGTCAGGCGGTCGGGTTACGGCGCGATGCAACTCGCCGGCCCGTTCGCCTTCGGGACACCACCCGACCGGGCACCGGCCATCGGCGTGCTCCAGGCCGCGGTCGCCGCCGGAGTCGATCACATCGACACGGCCCAGTACTACGGCCCCGGCGTCGTCAACGACCTGATCCGCGAAGCGCTCTACCCTTACCCCGACGAGCTGGCGATCGTGAGCAAGGTCGCGGTCCGGCGAGACGGCGGCGGCGCCGTCCTCCCGTTCGACGATCCGGACCAGTTGCGCGAAGGCATCGAGGACAACCTTCGCCGCTTGCGGGTCGGCCGGCTGGCGGCGGTTAACCTCCGCCTGCCCGGTGACGGGCGCGTCGACGCCCGCTTCGATGACCAGCTGGCCGCGATGGTGGCGGCCCGCGACGAGGGCCTCATCGCCGGGGTCGGCCTGAGTAATGTCAGCCTTGAACAGCTACGGCACGCCGAGGCAGGGACCGACATCGTCTGCGTGCAGAACCTGTTCCACCTCGCCGACCGCCGCGGGACCCCCGTTCTCCAAGAGTGCCTTAGCCGCGGCATCGCATTCGTGCCGTTCTGCCCGCTTGGCTGGCCGCGCGGCCAGGATAACCCCGTGCTCACCAGCTCGGTGGTCATCCAGGCCGCCGCCCGCCTCGGAATCACCCCGGCACAGGTCGCCCTCCAGTGGCTGCTGCAGCTGGCCCCCAACGTGCTACTCATCCCAGGGACCGGCTCCGTTACCCACCTGCGGGAGAACCTGGCCGCCGAAGGCGTGCCGCTCGATGGCGAGGCGCTGCGCCAATTGGACGGCGTTGCCGCCTGACCGGGCACGGCACCCTAGGGTCGTTCGGCGATCAGTTCTTCCGGAGTGGCCGTGACGATCACGCGCGGGCGGGGCGCCGGCCCGGCCGAGGGTGGCGAGCGCTCTTCCGCCTAGCCAACCGCCGTGTCTGCCGCCTGCGCTACTGGCACTCCCTCGACCGTAAGCGTGACCTCGATGTTGCCTCGGGTGGCGACGGAGTACGGGCAGCGCTCGTGGGCCCGGGTCATCAGGTCCGCGGCCTGTGCGGCGGTCAGGTTCGGTGCGTGCAGGTCGAGCGAGACCGCCAGCCCGAACCCGCCGTGGCCGGTTGGCCCGATGTCGACCCGGGAGGTGATCTGTGACCCGGACGCATCAAGGTTGTGGCCGCGGGCCACGCCCATCAGGGCGGACTGGAAGCAGGCGGCGTAGCCGACGGCGAACAGCTGCTCGGGGTTGGTTCCGGGGCCGCCGTCGCCGCTCATCTCCTTGGGGACCGACAAGCTGACCTCGAGCCGGCCGTCGCTGGTCCGGCCGTGGCCGCCACGTCCGCCCTCGACCAGCGCTTGCGCCGTGTATAGGACTTTTTGAATCCGAACGGCCATGGCTATTCCCTTCCCGCGATTGGTGTCTGCGCCGCCGGGTATGCGGTCCACGCCGGACCACAAGCCGTCGCAGGCTTGAACGCCAGGGCCACCCCGGTTCATCCTCAGCGCTTCCGGGGCCGTCCCCGGCTCGCCCGGGTGCCACGATGCCCGGCCACCGCGGCCGGTCGAACCCGGATGACAGCTGTATGGCTCAGGCGGCGCCAGTCGGGGCTGCCGATCGTTCTCGGGTCGGCTGCAGGACTGACGAGCCGAGCCAGTGGCTGGCTCGCAGCGCGAGTTCCACGTCGTGGCGGTTCTCGCCCATCGGCCGGCCGAGGCTCTCCTCCGCCTTGCGGATCCGGTACTGGACCGTGTTCTTGTGCAGCATCAGCCGTTCGGCGGTCGTCTTGTAGCTGCCCCCGCTCTGCAGGAAGGCCAGCAAGGTGTCACGCAGGCGGGCGTGGTGCTCGTCGTCGGCCGCTAGGCCCGCCAGCGTGATGAGCACCCAGGCCCGCAGCAAGTCGGCGGATCCGAGCATCATCGCCACCGGTGCGACCTCGCTGAACGCTACCGCCCGCGGGGGAGAGCCCGCGGCGAGCGCGACCGCCTGGGCGGCGATAGCCTGCCGGTGGGTGAGGCGGAACCCCGTGGCGCCCTTGGCCGCGTCGCCGAACGCGATATGGATGT